>JBDLIW010000050.1:0-6502 GCA_039714695.1 Thermodesulfobacteriota bacterium
CTCCCCCTGGGGCGCCATAAAATATTACCGGCTTGAAAATGATATTGGGCAGATCAACAGTGACAACCGGAAGCTTAGAGAGGAAAACAGGGAACTCCGGGAAGAGATTGAAAAACTGACCACCGACCCGGCCTATATTGAAAAAATCGCCAGGGAGGAGCACGGGCTGATCAGGAATAACGAAATCATCTATCAATTCCCAAAATCCGGGAAAAAGTAAAACAAGTCCAAGCTACTATTTTCTCCTTTTAATCTCTGAAATTATCCAACCCGCCGCATCCTGGAGATCTTCAGCTACATGTGCCGGCTGAACCGATTGGCTAGGGCCAATATGGTCCCGATCCCCGCGCCCATAACCGGTCAGCACCAGAACGCCGGTAGCCTGGCAGGCCGCCGCCGCTTTGAGATCCGACCAGCGGTCACCGACGACAAAGGATGCTGCCAGATCGATATCATGTTCCGCCGCCGCCTGCTGAAACAGCCCGGGTTTCGGTTTCCGGCAATTACAGGCAAGCCGGTATTTTTCCTCTTTGGCCTCCGGATGATGGGGACAGATGTAGATCCCGTCCACCCTCGCTCCTTCCGCGGCCAGCATCTCATTCATCTTCAGGTGAATTTCATCAAGGAGAGACGGCGGAAAATAACCACGGGCCAGACCGGATTGATTGGTAACCACGAAAACCGGGATATTCTGCTCATTCAAAAGCCTGATCCCCGCCACCGCGTTGGGCAGCAGGACAAACCGGCTCAGATGGTTCAGGTAACCCATCTGTTCATTAATTGTCCCGTCCCGATCGAGAAACACCGCCGGCTGCTTCCTGTTAACCGTCACTGTCATCCTCCAGCTTATTAGAGAGCAATTCATGTACTGCTATGGCTACTTCTTCAACCTCTATCTCCTTCATGCACCTGAAATCAGAATTGCAGTGGGTCTTGAAACACGGCTGGCATTCCAGTTTCTTCTGGATTGAAACCGCTTTATCGAAGAAAGGTCCGGTGGCAACAGGATCAGTTGAACCGAAAATTGCCACCAACGGGGTCTTCTGGGCCGCAGCCACGTGCATCAACCCGGAATCGTTGGTCACAAAACCATCACAGACCCCAATCAAGGCCATCGCTTCGGCCAGTGAAGTTTTGCCGGCCAGCTTGATCACATTGTCCGGGGCAAAACTTTCGATGGCAGATGCGGTAGATTCGTCTCCCCCGGTGCCGAACACCGGTATCACCGCATTCATTTCCTCGGCCAGGAGTTTGGCCAGCTTGCCGTATCTTTCCACCGGCCAGCATTTGGCCGGACCGTAAGCCGCTCCGGGATTAAAGCCGACAATGGGCCGCCCGGCAAACTCCGAAACGAACTCATGGGCCCAGGTTTCAACTTCCGGAGAAAGCTTAAGAAAAAGTTCATCGGGACCGCAGTCCATGCCCAGATCACGGCAAAGCCATTGATAATAATTAACCTGGTGAATTTTCCTCACTTCCGGGCGGATCTTGACCGGGTGGGTAAGCAGGAGACGCCGCCCGTCCCTGATATATCCGGCCCGGACCGGAATCCCGGCCAGAGTCATGATCAGGGCCGCCTCAAAAGCGTTCTGGAGGAGAATCGCCGCATCAAAATCAGCAGCAGCCAATTCCCGGCCCAAGCGCCAGAGCCCTTTCAGCCCCGCATGTTCGCCTTTTTTGTTGAAGATTATAACCTCATCCACGTGGGGACTATTATGAAAAACATCAGCAACCCATGGATAGGCGAGGATAGCGATATGTGCCTCGGGGAAATTCTGCCGAATAGTACGCACAGCCGGCGTCGTCATTATTGCGTCACCGATCCAGTTGGTTGAACGGATCAGAATCTTATCGGGTTTCAGTTCCAGTAAAGACATGAAAAAATGGTCCTGCATCTATGGTTTAAACCGGCTCTGATCCGGCGGGAAAAGCCATTTTATTGGTTTAATCACCGCAGTCAAGGTTTTTATCTTTCCATCATTCTTGTTCCTTGCAAAATATCAAACATAATGTTATTTATGTTCGGTTTTCTAAGCCCAAAAGCGCGGTCCTTAAACAGATCGCAACACACACATCCCGCTTATTCCCGCTGGTGCCCGTTAACGGGTCGGGAGACAGGGATGGACGAATAACCAGGAACAGGAGAGTATCATGTCACACATTGAAATGAAGGATATGCTTGCAGCCGGCCTCCACTTCGGCCATCAGACCCAACGCTGGAACCCCAAAATGCGGCCCTATATTTACGGCGCCCGCAGCAAGATATACATCATCAACCTCGATAAAACCCTGCCTCTTTTCAATGAGGCCTATAACTTTGTTGTAAAGTCCATAGCCAAAG
The DNA here is from genome assembly GCA_039714695.1 of Thermodesulfobacteriota bacterium. GTDB lineage: Bacteria > Desulfobacterota > Desulfobulbia > Desulfobulbales > JAGXFP01 > JAGXFP01. Next base: position 2,342 of record JBDLIW010000050.1, read on the forward strand.
GCGGCACGATCCTCTTCGTGGGAACCAAGCGCCAGGCCCAGGACATCATCCGGGAAGAGGCTGAGCGTTGCGGAATGTTCTACGTTACCAACCGCTGGCTCGGCGGTATGATGACCAACTTTCAGACCATTCGTAAATCAGTCGACCGCCTCAAATCAATCCTCGCCATGCAGGAAGACGGTTCCATCGACCAGTACAAGAAGAAAGAAAAACTGATGATGGAAAAAGAGGCTGTCAAACTTGAGAAGAACCTTGGCGGTATCTCAAAGATGAAGGGTCTGCCAAGCGTAATTTTTATTGTCGACCCCAAGCGGGAAAAAATCGCTATTGACGAGGCAAAACGTCTCGGCATCCCGGTGGTTGCCATGGCAGACACCAACTGCGATCCTGACCCAATTGACTTCCCGATCCCGGGTAACGATGACGCCATCAAGGCCATCAAGCTGATTACCTCTAAAATTGCCGATGCCGTGCTGGCAGGTAAAGAGCAGCAAGACACCGGTGGCGATGCCGGCGAGGCAGAAGAAGTCCCGGCCGAAATGACCACTGCTGAGGCAGCTACCCCGGCGAAAAAGGCCCCGGCTCCTAAAAAAACCCCGGCAGCCAAAAAGGAAACCGTAGCTAAAAAAGCCCCGGCAGCCAAGAAAGAAGCCGCTCCCAAAGAAGCTGCGCCAAAAAAGGCCGCTCCTAAAAAAACCCCGGCAGCCAAAAAGGAAACCGTAGCTAAAAAGGAAACAGCAGCCAAGAAAAAAGCTGCCCCGAAAAAGGCCGCTCCAAAGAAAGCTGCGGCAACTAAAAAGGCAGCCGCACCTAAGAAGGACGCCGAAGCCAAGGATAAAGAATAAGTCTCAGCCTGACCAGAACAGATAACGGTCGTCGCCTTTCATTACATGCAGGGCGCCGGCCGTTGTATCTATATTTTCTTAAAACCTGTTATAAATATTTAGGAGTAATGTTGTGGATATAACAAGCAAGATGGTTAAAGAGCTCCGCGATAAGACCAACGCGGGCATGATGGATTGTAAAAAAGCACTCACCGAGACCGAAGGCGACATGGAAAAGGCCGTAGACTTCCTGCGCCTGAAAGGTCTGGCTGTCGCCCAGAAAAGAGCCGACCGGGCCACCAGCGAAGGTGTTGTTGAAACTTACATCCACGCCGGCGGCAAGCTGGGAGTCATGGTTGAAATCGGCTGCGAAACGGATTTCGTTGCCAAATCGGACATGTTCCAGGAATTTGCCAAAGACATTGCCATGCATATCGCCGCCAGCAATCCGGTGGCCATTAAGAGGGAAGACGTCCCGGAAGACCTTATCGCCCGTGAAAAAGATATTTTCACCAAACAGGCCCTTGAATCCGGAAAACCGGAGAACATCGTCGAAAAGATGGTAACCGGCAAAATTGACAAATATTTCTCGGAAGTCACCCTGCTGGATCAAAAATTCGTCAAAAACCCGGATTTATCCATTCAGGATCTCCTCAATGATATCGTCGCCAAAATCGGCGAAAATATTTCTGTTAAAAAGTTCGCCAGATTTCAGGTTGGCGCTTAATCGATAATACTTGCCCAGGCGGATTGCACTTTGACTGACAAAGTCTACAACAGAGTACTTCTCAAGCTGAGCGGCGAAGCCCTGATGGGCAAAGCCTCCTATGGCATTCATCCAGAAATGCTTGAATACGTTGCCGAGGAGATCAAGGAACTTATGGACCTTGGTGTTCAGATAGGCCTTGTCATCGGTGCCGGCAATATTTTCAGGGGCGTATCCGGAGCATCGGAAGGAATGGATCGGGCCGCAGCCGACAACATGGGTATGCTGGCTACGATCATTAACGCCCTGGCAATGAAGGACGCCCTCGAACGAAGCGGCGTCCCTTGCCGGGTCTTATCCGCTATTCCGATGCCGACCGTCTGCGAGCCTTACGCAAAGCTGACTGCGGTCAGTCACCTTGAAAAAGGCCGGGCCGTCATCTTCGCGGCCGGTACAGGCAATCCTTATTTCACCACCGACACCGCCGCAGTTTTAAGAGGTCTTGAAATCGAGGCCGATGTAATATGTAAAGCGACAAGGGTCGCCGGAGTATATGATAAAGATCCACTGGCCCACGACGATGCCGTCAAGTTTGATGAACTTACCTATACGGAAGTTCTCAAAAGACGGCTGCGAGTCATGGACTCGGCGGCAATTTCCCTGGCCAGAGACAACAGCAAGACTATTCTGGTCTTTGACATGAATAAATCCGGCAACATCCGTAAAGCCATTTGTGGGGAAAACACCGGCACCATCATCAAGGGAGAAGGAAATGAGTGAAGTTCTGAGTTCAATGACCGAAAAGATGGAAAGCAGCACCGATGCCTACAAACGCGAATTGTCGAGGATCAGAACCGGCCGTGCCTCCTTGTCCCTGCTGGACGGTGTCAAGGTTGACGCCTACGGATCGCCAATGCCGCTCAACCAGGTAGCCACCATGACAATCCCGGAAAGCAGGCTTATTCAGATCCAGGCCTGGGACTCACAGCTCCTTGGGGCAATTGAAAAAGCGATCCAGAAAGCAGACTTGGGATTAAACCCGGTAAATGACGGCAAACTGCTCAGAATCAGCATTCCGCAGCTCACCGAAGAACGCCGCAAGGAACTGGTCAAGCAGGTCAAAAAAATCACCGAGGAATATCGGGTGGCAATTCGCAGCTCCCGTCGTGATGCTATCGATTTATTGAAAAAGCAGAAAAACGACAAGGAAATAACCGAAGACGATCTTTTCCGCTTTCAGGATGATGCCCAGAGCGAAACCGACAAGTTCATTAAGCAGATCGACGAACTGATGGCCGAAAAAGAAAAAGAGGTAATGGAGGTCTGATTTCGATCTTTTTTTAGACAGGGTTAAATCTTGCTCATGCCCCGTCACCATCCTTCCCCGCAAATCAGCTAATGACTGAATCTACAGAACTGGACCCCGCCAACATCCCCACCCATGTAGCAGTTATCATGGATGGCAACGGCCGTTGGGCCGAATCCCGAGGGCTGCCCAGACCAATGGGCCATAAGCATGGAGCTGAGTCTGTTCAGGAAATTGTCCGAACCGCCGGCAATATCGGCATCAAATATCTCACCCTCTACGCCTTTTCCACCGAAAACTGGAACCGCCCTCCCCTCGAAGTACAAGCCCTGATGGGGTTATTGAAATCTTTCCTGCAAAGTGAGCTACAGGCAATTGCGGACAACAATGTGTCGCTAAAATGTCTGGGCCAGAAAGAGCGGCTTCCTAAAGAAGTACGTGATGTCCTGGAAAAAGCCATTGAGCAGACCAGGGATAACGACGGGCTGACCCTTAATCTTGCTTTAAGTTACGGGGGGCGGAGCGAAATAATACGAGCCGTCCGTCAACTGGCAAATGACTGCCGTGAGGGCAGGATCAGTGCGGATGACATCGACGAGGAGCTGCTGGCCGGCCATCTGTACACCGCCGGACAACCTGATCCCGACCTCTTGATCCGAACCGGAGGGGAATCCCGTCTCAGTAATTTTTTGTTATGGCAATTGTCCTATGCAGAAATATATATTACCGAGACCTTGTGGCCCGATTTCCGGGAAAATGAATTCACTAGCGCACTGGCAGATTTCCAGAAACGGCAGAGACGTTTCGGAAAAACATCCAAACAGGTAGGTGATAATGCATAACAGGAAAAGAATAGCGACAGGACTGGTAATCAGCGGCGGCTGGCTGGCCTTGCTTTTTTATGGACCATTCTGGCTTTTCTGGCTGACCTTCCTCGCCCTTGGGGCCCTGTCACTCAAAGAATATTATGCTATGACCTTGGCCAACTTCAGCCCCATCGACAAAATCACCGGCACCATCCTGGGACTATTCCCGCTATTGGCGGCCTACGAGGGCAGGTTTGAAATCGTTTCCGCCGCCCTTTTCCTCTCCCTGTTCTTCCTGATCATCTACAGTCTGACCCGCTATTCAACCCTGAACGACAGTAATTCGGAGGCTAACGGCCTGGTGCTGATGATGCGCCTCGGCTTCGGTATCTTCTACGTGGGCTTCAGTTTCTCCCACTTCACCCTTCTCCTGACCCTGGAACAAGGGCGTAACCTCTTGATCCTCCTGACGGTGATCACGGTTGTTTCCGATTCATTCGCCTACTATACCGGCATGTT
>JBDLIW010000051.1:0-6499 GCA_039714695.1 Thermodesulfobacteriota bacterium
GAGCAGATTGTCGAGCGCTGTCCCTGCGTGGTTGCTGCAGCAAGATACCGGGAATTGGCAGCGGGCCAGGAGAAAACAGTCCTGCCCATGGCGCCGCTCCAAGAGATGCTTGGGGCCGTTGCCGCACAGTTGGAGGAAAGCGATGTAGCGGTGTTGGCCAGTGGTGACCCGTTGTTCTTTGGGGTCGGCAAGAAGATGCTGGCGACCTTTGGGGCGGAGGCGCTGGAAATCGACCCCGGTGTGTCATCCATGCAGCTGGCCTTTGCTCGTTTTAAAGAACCTTGGGACGATGCGGTTTTTGTCAGTCTGCACGGACGCAGCGGCGATAATCTGGCTCGCATGCTTTTGGCCCATCGTAAAGTATTTGTGCTGACTGACCGAGAGAATTCACCCTCGATGGTGGCGGAAACCCTGCTTGAACATCTTCGAGATTCCGGCCAGGAGCAAACCGCTGACTCCTATGGGGTTTTTGTTGGTGAAAATCTGGGATTAGCAGAGGAACGGCTGGTCACGGGGAGTCTTGCTGAGATATCAGGCCAGAGTTTTGCTGACCTGAATGTGATGATCCTTAAAGCTGAGTTGAGCCGCTTGCCGGCTCAAACGAAACTTATGCCTTCGCGGTGGAAAAGGGAATTGGAACAGGGTTTGGTTGATTTTTCTATAGGGTTGCAAGAGGGCGAAATTGTCCACAGCCGTGGTCTGATTACCAAGGACGAGGTGCGGGCCGCCACTCTCCATCGCTTGCGGCTCCCGGCCCGGGGGGTGTTCTGGGACATTGGGGCAGGCAGCGGCTCCATTTCAACTGAGGCGGCCAGGCTTTGTCCGCAACTGGACGTCTTTGCGGCGGAGCGTAACGATCAGGAGCTGGGAAATATCAGAGTCAATATCGGGCGATACGGATTGCATAATATCCGGCTGGTGGATGGTGAGGCCCCAGAGTCGCTTGTTGGTCTGCCTGATCCAGACCGGGTGTTTATCGGCGGCAGTGGCGGCAAACTGGAAGAAATTATCCGGTATGCTGCCAAGAAGCTGGCCGACAATGGTCGGATTGTAGTGAACGGCGTAATTGAACAGACAAGACAGCTGGCGCCCGCCGTGCTCCACGAATGCGGGTTTGAGGTGATAATCAGCGAAATCAGTGTCAGCCGCAGGGTGTATCCTGCCACGGACGCTGGTTCGCATACTTTTAATACTATAGCGGTAATAGCAGGAATAAAATGAAAGGAAAGTTTTACGTAATTGGTGTCGGCCCGGGAGATCCGGAACTGTTGACCTTGAAGGCGATGCGGATTTTGAACGAGTGTCCGGTCTGGGTAGTACCCAAAGGCAGTCTGAAAGGTGAGAGTACGGCTTTAAATATTATTGGTGATACCGTCTCCCGGCAGGACAAAGAGGTTCTGGAGCAGTATTTTCCCATGAAAAAAATCCATCGGGGCAAGAAGGCCGATCCGGAGGTGGCAAAGGCCTGGCAGCAGACGGCTCTTGCTATCTGCGAGCGGCTGAAAAAGGGGCAAGATGTAGTTTTTCCCACCTTGGGAGATCCGGCCATCTACAGCACCGGCTTTTATGTCTGTGAAGCCCTGCTGGAGATAATGGAGGATCGTGAGGTCGGGATCATCCCCGGCGTATCTTCTATTGGGGCCACGGCAGCGGCCGTGGGTCAGCCTCTGTGCTTGGGGGATGAACGGCTGGTGGTGATTCCGGCCACCTTTGAGAATGGCAAATTGAAAGAGACCCTGGAGCAATTCGACACCGTGGTGCTGATGAAGGTACATCGGGTCATGGACCGGTTGGTGCCGCTGCTTGCTGAGCTTAATCTGTTGGACAAGGCAGTATTGGTTGAAAGGACCAGTCAGAACGAAGAACGAATCCAACGGGACCTGGTGGCAGCGGCGGCCGGTGAGCAGCATTATTTTTCAACTATAATTGTGAGAAAGAAATGATCAGTTCAGAACAACAATACCCTGTTCATTTTGTCGGGGCCGGCCCCGGTGATCCGGACTTGATCACTGTCAAGGGTCGACGACTTCTTGATGAAGCGCAGATTATTGTTTACGCAGGGAGCCTGGTACCAAAAACCCTTGTAGAGGGGGTGACTGCCGAACTCTATGATTCTGCCGGTTTAAATCTGGAAGAGATTGTCTCCATCATGGTCAAAGGCGTGCAGGATGGAAAACGGGTCGTCAGGCTTCATACCGGTGATCCGGCTTTTTACGGCGCTATCAGAGAGCAGATGGCACTTTTGACCGAAGAGGAAATAGTCTATGGGGTGGTGCCCGGGGTCAGTTCCGCAAATGCAGCGGCGGCGGCACTTACTACCGAATTGACCCTGCCCGAGGTTTCCCAGACCGTGATTATCACCCGCCGGGCCGGCCGCACTCCGGTGCCGGAAAAGGAAGATCTGCAGAGGCTGGCCACCCATCAGGCCACCATGATGATATTCTTAAGTGTCGGCATGATCGAGGATGTGGTCAAAGATCTGCTGGCCGGCGGCTATGGGCCGGAGACCCCGGTGGCAGTAGTGGAAAAGGTGAGCTGGCCCGAGGAACGGGTGCTGACCGGCACCCTGGCGACCATTGCCGACCAGGTTCAGGAAGCGCAAATAAAAAAGACTGCCATTATTGCGGTGGGCGAGGTTTTCCGACAGGGGACGCTGGCTGCGGTTTCCAAACTGTACGACCAATCTTTTAGCCATGAATACCGTAAGTAAAAAGCAATGAGATGAAAACGGCAATCCTGTCATTAACTGAGGGCGGCAAGGTTTTGGCTGCCGATCTGGCCGGGCACCTTCCTGAGGCAACGGTGCTTGGTGGTAAAGGGCCGGTGGCCCAGGTGTTGGCCGAAAACTGGCAGGGCTATGAAGCCTTTGTCTGTATTATGGCCGCCGGGATCGTGGTGCGAGCCATTGCCCCGCTACTGCAGGATAAACGGACTGATCCCTGTGTGGTGGTAATGGACGAGAAAGGGTGTTTTGCCGTCAGTCTGCTCTCCGGCCATCTTGGCGGCGGTAATGATCTGGCCCGACAAGTGGCGGTTGTTCTGGATGGACAGGCGGTGATCACCACTGCCTCGGATACCCTGGGGTTGACTCCGATTGACCTGTGGGCCAGGGGGCAGCGGTTGGCAGTATCTAGCCGTTCCAGATTGACCAGGGTCAGTGCGCACTTGGTTTCGCAGGGGAAGATCAAGGTTTTTTCTGAAGTTGCCGGCCCTTTGCCGCCGGATTTTCAGGAGGTGAACGATCCTGGCTCTGCCCAAATCGTTATCTCTTATAAGACCGGTCATGCAGAAGAGCCGTTGCAGCTTTATCCGCCGCAGTTGGTGGTCGGTATCGGCTGTAACCGGGGTACGATCGAGCAGGAAATTGCTGAAGCCTTGCGGGAATTGTTTGCCAAGCACTCTCTGGCCAAGCAATCAGTCATACGGCTTGCCTCTATTGATCTGAAAAGCGATGAAGTCGGGTTGCTGGCTTTTGCCGAGCGGAACAACTGGCCGCTGGAATTTTTTACCAAACAACAATTAAACGAAGTGTCGGGAGTGTCTTATTCCGACGCTGTTATGAAAGCTACAGGGGCGCAGGGGGTTGCTGAACCGGCAGCCTTGCTGGCTGCGCAAACCGGACAATTAATTATCAGGAAGGAAAAATGGAAGAATGTCACAATGGCAGTGGCGGTGGCAGATTATATGTTGTCGGAACCGGCCCCGGCCATCTCGACCATATGACCCAGGCTGCACAAACGGCAATTAAAAAGAGCGATGTTATCGTCGGTTACAAGACTTACCTTGATCTAATCCCGGAGTTGCTGGTTGACAAAGAGGTAATGTCGTCGGCGATGATGAAGGAGGTAGATCGTTGCGGCAAGGCCATTGAACTTGCCGCAGCAGGGCGGACTGTATCTCTGGTTTGCGGAGGTGATCCCGGTATTTACGCAATGGCCGGGTTGGTTTATGAGATGGTTCGAGCCCATGGCTCGGCTATCTCTGTTGAGGTGGTTCCGGGAATCGCCGCTCTTAATGCTTGCGCGGCCCGTCTCGGGGCGCCGCTGATGCACGATTTTGCGGCAATCAGTCTGTCGGACCTGCTGACTCCCTGGGAGGTAATCGAGAAAAGACTCCGGGCGGCGGCAATGGCTGATTTTGTGATTGTCATCTATAACCCCAGGTCCAAAAAACGGGTCGAGCAACTGGTTAAAGCCCGAGATATTGTGATGGCCGAGAGAGGCCCTCAAACTCCGGTCGGGATAGTTACGGCGGCTACCCGCGATAACGAAAAAATCGAGTTAACCACCCTTGAAGACCTGCTCAACTGTGAGGTTGGTATGCAGTCATCGGTAATTATCGGCAATTCGCAGACCTTTATCTGGCAGGAAGTGATGATCACCCCGAGGGGGTATACTCGTAAATATGAATTATGAGCAGTTGCTTGTGCTGCTTTTGAGAATGTGAGAGAAGTGCAGCAGCATGGTGTCCCTCCCGAGGCCATGTACGGTGAACCGCTTGCTGTTGCTTGAAAATGGTAGTATTGTTGACTCCGCTGCTCCACCGGTAAAGTTCTGACTGTGGAGCAGCTTGAGAAGAGTTCTGGCTGCAGGAGGGTCGTTGAAAAGGGAGAGCGGTCGGGAAGGGTTCGGGTATTCCCGGAGCCGGATAAATTCACTAAATAATATATTTCAGGGTGTTCTATGAAACGGATTTCAATGTTGATAGTTATGGGAGTTCTTATGTGCGCGGCAAATGCTATGGCTGATATGGTTGCAACCGGTTCCGGTCTGCGCTACGAAGACCACAAGGTTGGTGTCGGAGCCGAAGCGGTCAAGGGAAAGACTGTCGATGTTCACTATACCGGTTGGCTTAATGACGGTGACCGGAAGGGCAAAAAATTTGACAGCTCAGTCGATCGGGGCAGGCCTTTTTCATTTCCTCTGGGCGTCAGACGAGTTATTCGGGGCTGGGACGAAGGCGTGGCCGGGATGAAGATCGGCGGTAAGCGCACCCTCTATATTCCGGCAAATCTCGGTTACGGTGCCCGTGGGGCTGGTCGGTCAATTCCTCCCAATGCAGATTTGATCTTCGACGTGGAGCTGCTCGGAATAAGATAGAATTCTTTCCGGAACGGGCGGTACACAACAGGCAAAGCTGGATGGTCGGGCCATAACCGCCTCGGTCGCATGGGAATCAACGATTGGGATTTAGTTTGGATCTACTACCTATCCAGGAGTATGTCCTTGTAAATCACACCCATTTCCTGTAAGCGCAAATATATCTCCCGGCCGACCCAGGCATCGGTGGCGGCATAGCGTATCTGGTTGTTTTTCAGAGTCTCATTATCCCAGTTTGAGCGTTGGGCTCCTTTGGAAATTCTGAAACCAAGCATAACTGCGGCAAGACCCCGTAAGCCGTGGTTTCTGATGCCCGCGTTTTTTGCCAGTCTCGCCAGTCCTACAAAGCTGCCGCTGACGAACGGGTGCAGCCGCTGTAATTGCAGAAGGTCGTGATCGACGGCTACCCCTGTCTTGATAATGTTTTCATCCGTAAGGATTTTCCTTAAGCCGGTCGTGAATTTCAGGTGCCGGAGTTGGAAAATATAGACGGCATCCCGGGCGGCAAGCTGGACCAGGGAGGGGAGGTTGTTCTGGCCCTTTTTGAAGTTCGGGCGGGTTTCGGTATCAAAGCCCAGCAGGGTCTCTTTGCCCAGATGCTTAAGGGCGAGGTCAAAATCATTCCCGGTCCTGACCACGATAATTTTTCCTTCGTAGCTTCTGATGGGCAGGGAGTTGATTTCCTCTTTGGTCATGCGTCGGTCGAAACCGAGCCTTTCAATTGGTTGGATTGAAGCTGGGCACATATTTACTGGAACCTAGGGTTATTGCTAATGGCGGGGGCTTCGGTCCTGATTCGGGGTGTGGTTGGCCATAAATCCACGAAAAATTTCGAGTCGACAATGAGCGCCAGAGGATTTTGGGAAAATGGGAGGTCTTTCACGATGGAGTAGGCTGCCGGAAAGTTTTTTTTCATATTTGCATCCCTGATGCTTTGTTTGTCTTTTTTCTCAATTCCTATATGTTAAAATGCGTCTTTGTTAATGTCAAACGGATCATGAATTAATCTCTATATAAAAGACTGAGGTTTTAGTGTGGTTGATGAATTTGAGATATCTCTGGATGATTTCAAGGCTGGTCTGGATAGGTGTGAAGTCGATTTCGTCCTTGATCTTCGGCTGGAGGACGAGTTCGAAGCATGGCGGATTGAAGGTCGTTATGACTTTGAAATAGTAAATATTCCCCAGTTGGATTTCGTCGGTGAGGAGGAGAAGTATCTGGATCGACTGCCGAAGGATAAGATGATTTATATTGTCTGTGCCCACGGTGACGCTTCAAAATACTCGGCGGAGGTGCTGGGCAACAAGGGCTATAAGGCTAAGGGGTTGGTTGGAGGGATGGATGGCTGGAGCATACAGTACGATACGACTCTTATGGCGGAGAATGATCTGAATATCTAT
>JBDLIW010000052.1:0-6481 GCA_039714695.1 Thermodesulfobacteriota bacterium
TGACTCGCAAAAACGGTTTGTCTGCGAATTACATGGGACCAAGATGGTCGGCATGACCGGCAGGAACTATTAATGGAATCGTTAAAGAGTTTGAGAAAATAATGCATAATTATGCCCCGGTCAATGGGAGTGTGAATTATTAGGGAAACCCCTCCCGTCATCGAGGATTTATGTTACTATAATCTTTCGTCTTAACTGTTTGCTGATTCCGGGAAAACAGGTTGACTTTTAAAGGGTGTCTCAGTAAAGATTTCTTTCTTCACTCTTTTCAGCAGGATCGTCAATTATGATCCGGTTTTTCACATTAATTTATCAATAGAATCAGGGATTATGAAAGAAGAAAAGAAGTCTCGATACGCCGAAGCAGGGGTCGACATCGATAAGGGTAATGCTTTTATCAAGAATATCAAGCCGCTGGTTGCGGCGACCTTTCAACGCGGGGCCATGACCGATATCGGTGGCTTTGGGGGGTTGTTCGCCCTCGGCAGTGATCGATACAAGGATCCCATCCTCGTCTCTGCTACCGATGGAGTCGGCACAAAACTGGCTGTAGCCAAAATGTGCAACAAGCATGACACGATTGGCATTGATCTGGTGGCGATGTGTGTAAATGATGTCATCGTCTGCGGTGGCAAGCCGCTTTTCTTCCTGGATTATTTTTCCATTGGCAAGCTTGATAATGACTTGGCAACAGATGTGGTTAGAGGTATCGCCAAAGGATGTGAAATATCCAAGTGTTCTCTGATTGGTGGAGAGACTGCCGAAATGCCGGGGCTGTACGGTGAGGGTGATTATGACCTGGCCGGCTTTGTGGTCGGAGTTGCCGAACGGGAAGAAATAATTGATGGCTCGGGTATCAGGGTTGGTCAAAAGATTATCGGTTTGGCTTCCAGCGGTATTCACAGCAACGGTTATTCACTTGCCCGGAAGATATTTTTTGAGGAGCATGGCCATCAGGTTGATACCTATATCGACGATCTTGGCTGCACGGTAGGCGAAGAACTTATCCGGCCGACCAGAATTTATGTTGAACCGCTGCTTAACATTATTAAAAATTTTAAAGTTCATGGTCTGGTCCATATTACCGGCGGCGGATTTTTTGATAATATTCCGCGGGTTTTACCAAAGGGCTACAAGGCCGTAATCGAGACAGGCAGTTGGGCAATTCCGTCGGTTTTTAACTATATGTGCAATAAAGGTGATGTTTCGCCGGAGGAAATGTTCAGAACATTCAATTGCGGAATCGGGATGGTTATGATTGTTGATGCCGATCAGGCCGATGATATCTGTTTCAGGCTGGCTGCCCTTGGTGAAACATCTTTTGTGATCGGTGAAATCGCGGCTGCTGCGGAAGGTGATGCTGAAGTAGTAATCGACAGCAAAGCAAACTTCTCTTAATTCGCGAGCCGAGATGTCGGATCTTCTGCGTCATCAGGTATTCAGCATACCAAGGTATCGGAGTCTCCCCTTGGGTCGCTTACCTGCTGAATACCTTCTTCCTCGGAGTCTTCGCTTACCTGTATATCCAACATCTCGGCCCGCGAATTACCCGGGTTGCTGAAAACTCTTATAAAACACGAAGGGGCAACCGACTAATCGGTTGCCCCTTCGTGTTATTGGTGTTTGGTAGATGGGGCTTATCAACCGCCGCAGTCGTCTTGTCCGCCTTTTAATTTATAAAGGGCGTGGGGCAGGGCTTTGATTACTGTCTCCAGGTTTTCGATGGCGGCTTTTTCGCTGCCGGGCAGGTTGATGATGATGCTTTTCTTTCTCACTCCGGCCAGGCCCCGGGACAGGATGGCATTGACCGTTTTACTTAGGCCGGCCATTCGCATGGCTTCGCTTATTCCCGGGATTTCCAGGTCGAGGATGGGGCGGGTTGCTTCGGGGGTGATGTCCCGCGGACTTAAGCCGGTGCCGCCGGTGGTGATTACCAGATCGATGTGCTGTCGGTCGATCCAGTCGATGATCACTTTCTGGATATCGTCGGCTTCGTCCGGGACAATAGCGCTACTCACCGTCTTCAGGCCCTGCCGCTCCAGCAGCAGGCGGAGGGCAGGTCCGCTGGTGTCCTGTCGTTCATGGCGGGAACCACGGTCACTTACGGTAAGAACGGCGCAGGTATATTCGGCTTCAGTACTCAAGACTGATGCTATTCCGCCTTGGCCTGCTCGATAATCTTCTCGGCCAGATTTGCCGGGACTTCTTCATAATGCGATAACTCGCTTTTGAATGAGCCGCGGGCGGCAGTGATCGAAGTCAGGTCCGGGGCATAGCGGAGAATTTCAGCCATCGGGACCTGGGCGGTAATCACTTCCAGTTTCCCTTCGGAATCCATTCCCATTACCCGGCCCCTTCTGCCGTTAAGATCACCGATAACATCACCGACGCATTCTTTGGGGATCATGATGTTCATATTCATGATCGGTTCAAGGAGAACCGGTTTTGCTTCCTGGGCACCTTTCCTGAAGGCCATGGAACCGGAGATTTTGAAAGCCATCTCCGACGAGTCGACAGCGTGAAAAGAACCGTCGACCAGAGAGACCTTGATGTTAACCACCGGGAAGCCGGCAATTATGCCCTTGTCCATCGCTTCCAGAACTCCCTTTTCAACAGCGGGGATATATTGCTTGGGAATAACTCCGCCAACAATCTTGTCTTCAAACTCAAAGCCTTCTCCGTTGGCCAGGGGCTCGATTTCGAGCCAGCTGTCGGCGTACTGACCATGACCGCCGGTCTGCTTCTTGTGTTTTCCTTGAACCCTGGCCTTACCCTTGATCGTTTCCTTATAAGGGACCTTCGGAGCCTCAAGTTTCATTTCAACCCCGAATTTTCGTTTGATCCGATCACCGATTACTTCCAAATGAATTTGGCCGACGCCGGAGATCAGAGTCTGCCTGGTCTGCGAGTTTCTGGTCAGGCTGAGGGTCGGGTCTTCTTCGAGCATTTTGGTAAGGGAGGAATGAAGCTTTTCTTCGTCTTTTTTATCATCCGTAGTGACCGCGTAGGAGATACACGGTTCAACGGGATTTAGGTTTTCAAAAACTATCTGGGCATCCTGGGTACAAAGACTATCGCCGGTTACGGTGTCCTTCAGCTTGGCAACGGCGACAATCATCCCGGGTCCGGCACTGTCGATCTGGACCTGGCTTTTGCCGTCCATTACCAGGAGTTGACCGAATTTTTCCGTAGTTTCCTTGGTGGAGTTATAGAAAGAGTCACCGCTGAGCGTCCCGGAATAGACCTTGAAAATTGTCAGTCTGCCGGCATATGGATCGGCCATGGTTTTGAAGACCTGTCCTGAAAATGGCTCATCTGCGGTTGGTTTTCGTTCGGTGATATCACCTGATTTTGGATCGGTTCCGATTCGGGCCGGGCGGTCATCGGGAGCCGGCAGGAAATTGTTGATGAGGTCGAGAAGCAGAGAGGTGCCGGTGTTGGCCGTGGCAGCAGAAGCGGTAACCAGATCAACACTCCCGGACATGACTGCTGCCCGGAGGCCGACCTGCAGGTCTTCATCGCTGAGTTCTCCTTCCTCAAGGAATTTTTCAATCAGTTCGTCATCTGTTTCGGCCACGAGTTCCATCAGACTTTCACGGTACATAGCCACTGTATCCGTCATATCGGCCGGGATTTCACTTTCTTTGGCCTGCCCGTTGTCTCCGTCGAAAAGATATGCTTTCTGGCTGAGGATATCCACCAACCCCTTGAAGTTGTCTTCGGCCCCGATCGGCAGGTGGACGACGGCAGGGTTCAGAGGAAGGGTGTTTTTGATTTCGGCCAGGATGTTGTCGAAATTGGCCCGCTCCCTGTCCATTTTGTTGGCAACAATGATGGCTGGCAGTTTCCTGTCTTTGACAAAGGAGGCAATTTTGTCGGATTGGCTTTTCAGGCCCATATTTGCTTCAACTACAAAAATAGCGGAGTCGGCGATGTGGGAGGCAAAAATGGATTCGTTGAGGAAGTTGTCGTCGCCGGGGGTATCGATCAGGTATACGGAGTGCTTCTGCCAGTCATACTGGTTGAAGGAGGAATTTATCGTGGCGTTGCGGTTGATTTCTTCCTGATCAAAGTCCATTACCGATGACCCGTCGTCAACCTTCCCAAGTCTCGTTGTCTTGCCGGCTGAAAAGAGAAGGGCTTCGGCCAGTGAAGTCTTGCCGCTTTTGCCGTGACCGAATAAGGCTACATTCCGAACCAGATTTATATCCTGCATGAATGCCTCCGCTATAGATTTTGACTGAAAATTCCAGACAGTGCGGCAAACCTTTCGGGCTGTTCTGTAAACCGGCCCAGAATTTGGCAACGCACTGGTTACCGTCGTAGGACACCGTTCAGACCACGGGCAGGGCTGCTGCAACCATCACTTCTTTTAAAAAAGAAAAGAAGGGAAAGCAAAACCCTGCCAGCTGTTAATTCTTACTATCAGGGGAGTGAATCTCAAAGGAAAACTTCCTGATAATTAAAATTTTTTCCCTCATCGTGAGCGATCACTTTTCAGGCAATTAATTATATCTCCGGCCATAACGGTGTTTATTCAATGAAACAGAGCGGTGGCAGGTTGTTGCGTAACCTTTGATTGTTGTTATCGCTCAGAAACATTATTATGTTTCGATTCGCCATCAATGTTGCCATGAAATTTGCCAACTGCTAAACTTTCTGCCATTAATTTTCAGAGGAGATTACAAATTTAATATGGAGCAACCGGCTAAAGAGACGGGTCGCATAGCCAGATCGGCGGGGAAAGTAAGTATAGCTGTGACCTGCAGTCGGGTTCTGGGCTTAGTCCGCGAACAGGTTTTCGCCTATCTGTTCGGGGCAGGATATGCTTATGATGCTTTTGTCGTCGCCTTCCGGATTCCCAACTTGCTTCGCGACCTTTTCGGAGAAGGCGCCCTGAGCGCCGCCTTTGTCACGGTGTTCTCCGATTATGAAGAAAACCGCGGCGAAATCGACACCCTGCGGCTGGCCGGCAATGTCATGATCTTTTTTACGATATTGCTCAGCGTCATCACCTTACTTGGCGTCTGGCAGGCAGAGAATATTGTCCGGTTGCTGGTAGAGGCCGAATTCGAGGCAACTCCGGGCAAGGTTGAACTTACAACCCTGATGACCGTCATCATGTTCCCGTTCCTTATCCTGGTGTCCCTGTCGTCGGTCTGTATGGGTATTTTGAACACTCGCGGACATTTCTTTATACCTTCGGTGTCCTCCGGTTTTTTTAATCTCGGTTCAATTATTGGCGGTGGGTCCCTAGCCCTGATCATGCCGCAATATGGCTATCCGGCCATAGTCGGGATGGCGGTCGGCACTCTGCTGGGAGGTCTGCTGCAGTTGATCGGGCAATTCCCGTCGCTGAAAAAAGCCGGCTTTCGCTTCATCCCCAATCTGAATTTGAATGACCCGGGCCTGCGCCGGATTCTTGTCCTCATGATTCCCGCGGTAGTTGGCCTTGCCGCCCTGCAGTTGAATGTCTTTATTAACAGCTTTTATGCTTCTTCCCTGCAGGAAGGGAGCCTTTCCTGGCTCAACTATGCTTTCAGATTGTTTATGTTTCCGGTCGGGGTATTCGGGGTGGCCATCTCGATTGCCGCTCATCCGGTGATGGCTCGCCAGGCGGCTACGGGCAATATCGATAACCTGAAAGAATCATACCTGTCGACTCTGACCATAGCCTTCTGCCTGACCATCCCCGCCATGGTTGGGTTGATTATCCTGGCCGAGCCGATAATCAGGCTGATTTTCCAGCACGGTCATTTTGACAATTTTGACACGGCCATGACTTCCGAGGCTCTGGTCTATTACGCAGCAGGCCTTGCTTCCTATGCTGCCGTCAAAGTAACGGTGCCGGTTTTTTACAACATTAACAACACCAGGTTCCCTGTGATTGGCAGTTTCATGGCCGTTGGCGTTAATGTCGGGGTGATTCTTTTGTCCATTGAATTTCTCCAGCACCGGGCCCTGGCGCTGTCGATTTCCTCGGCAATGACGGCTAATTTTCTTTTTCTGTTTGTTGTCCTTTATCGGAAGCTGTCGGGGTTTTCCGTCATTTACGTACTTAGAGGATTGTGCAAGGTAGTCGCTGCGGTGCTGGTCATGGCAGGCTGGCTGTTATTTATCGATGCCATGTTCGGGGTCAGGGCGGCCAGCGGTTATGTCGTTACCGATCTGTTCAAACTATTTGTATGTATTTTCTCCGGGGCGCTGGTTTACGGAGTTGTTCTCTATCTGTTGAAATTACCGGAGACGGAGTTGATTGCTTCCAGGCTGAAAGAGCGATTGACCGGCGGCAAGGCCTGAAAAGAGAATTGACCGTTCCTGTTAAAGGTTTAAGCTCCCACCTTTCAGGCGGGTAGCTTTCAGCTAGCAGTCGCCGCTGTCGCTGCTGCTACTTTATTATTGAATATCGAATATTGAATAAGGAATTTAGAATATCGAGAGAGGTAAGGGAGTGCAGCGACACTCCGAGGTACTCTTTATT
>JBDLIW010000053.1:0-6391 GCA_039714695.1 Thermodesulfobacteriota bacterium
GTGAAAGTCTTATGTTTTGCATCAACAAATATAGCATTTTTTGCTAATAATTTCAGGTGGTTTGACACAAAAAACAAGCTTAAACTAGCGCCATTCGGGTGAAAAATATATTTTTTTTAAAAAATCAGCAGTTTATGCTTGCCCTGTTAAGTTTTTTCAGTTTATAAAAATAGGTGGTTGAGATGTGATTCAGATGTTTATCCGCATAATCGGGGTTTGACTCAAGCAAAAAACTCCGGTGTTTTTTTCGGTTTTAAGTCGACTGCCATCTTCGCAACACGCGGGAACTGTTCCCGTCAGACCTGAGAACACGCGTTACACATTTGACTTTCTTCACATAAACAAGGGGTTGCCGATTGTATAATTTTCTTAAAAGAATCGCCTAAATGTTCGACATAATAACTTCACTTCGCTGGCAGGATTTTTTTGATATAGCAATCGTCTGGTTCATCATCTACCGGCTGCTCTTAATAATCCGGGGAACCAGGGCCATGCAGATGCTAGCCGGCATCGGCATCATCATCTTTGCATATTTTGCCGCCAGGCAGTTTCAACTCCTGACTCTTTACTGGCTTCTCAACACCTTCCTCAGCTCTATCTTTCTGATCATCATCATAATCTTCCAGAGAGACATTCGCCGGGCTTTGACCCAGGTAGGCCAGACCCCATTTTCAAAAAGCTATGAAGATACCGTTCACAACATGGATGAGATTGTCGGAGCGACATCTTACATGGCCCGCAAACGGACCGGGGCCCTTATCGTTCTTGAGAGAGAAACAGGTCTCAAGGATTATGTTGAATCTGGGCACCGGATTGATTCGGTACTCAGCCGTGAACTCCTGGTGAGCCTTTTTATAACAACGTCACCACTCCACGACGGTGGAGTAGTTATTCGCCAGGGTCGAATCCTGACTGCGGGCTGCGTTCTCCCCCTGACCAAAAACCCCTATATAAGTAAAAAACTCGGCACCAGGCATCGGGCCGCTATAGGTATCTCGGAAGAAACAGATGCAGTGATCATTGTTGTTTCGGAAGAAACCGGCCATATTTCCCTGGTCCAGCATGGCGCCATAACTTCAGACCTCGACGAAACCGCCCTCAGGAACCGGCTCGAAGCAATTTTTGTTCCCGAGGAATATCAGAAGAGTAACCTCTGGAAAAGCTGGCTGGGTAAAGCGTGAAAAAATACAAACCCAAAGGCATCAGAAAAGTATTTGCCAAAAACTGGCTTCTGAAACTGGTCTCCATGTTTTTCGCCCTGTTTCTCTGGTATTTCGTGGTCGGGGAGGACAAGGTCGAGTTGACCATAACCGTCCCGCTGGAAATAACCAATATGCAGCAGGACCTGGTGATTGCCAACCAGTTCAAAAAGCAGCTTGAGGTCACGGTTAACGGCCCCCGGGGTCTGGTTCGCGGTCTCTCCAAACAGAGAATAACCCGGCCGATAGACCTTGCCGACTACCGGCCAGGCAGCCACGTCATCCCCATCAAGCCAGAGTCTATCAACTTCCCGCGCGGCATCCAGGTCCAGCATATCCGCCCCGGCAACATCACCCTGGTCATCGACCGGCTGATTGAAAAAGAACTGCCCATTAAACCTGTTTTAAAGGGCAATCCGGCGGCGGGCTACGAAATAGCCTCTATCATAGCCGATCCACCGACCCTGAGCCTGACAGCCCCGTCCGCTACCCTCGCCAAGGAGGTTTTTCTTGCTACCAAACCGATTCCTATAGATGGGATCAAGAACAACATCAAGGCCCAGGTCCAGCTAGACGTTAAGGACGAGATATCTGATCTGGTTGGCGAACCGGTAATCAGCATAAATATCCTGGTAAGAGAGAAAATTCAGTCCCGGGATTTCAGCGGTATTCCGATCGAAATCAATCACGCTGGCGAGAGGACTCTCTACCGGATTGACAGTCACCAGATTACAGTGAAAGCAGAAATGCCGTTCGGTATGGCAAAACGTCCATCAACCTCGTTCAAGTTCAAAGCGGTAATAAATGGTGGCAATCTGCCCCCCGGCCGTCATGAAATCCCGATACTGATCACCAGCGATCCTCCCGGGATAAAGATACTGGAAGTAATCCCCAGCAATATCGTTACGTTCATCAGCCGCCCCGGGCCGATTATGAAGCGTCTTTATACCGGACCCCAGCCCAATCCGACCGAACCGGCGGTCACCACAAGCAAAAACAATCAGCCATGAGAAAACTATTTGGTACGGACGGGGTCAGGGGGATTGCCAACGTTTTCCCGATGACCACCGAAATTGCAATGCAGATCGGCAGGGCTCTGGCCTTTCTGGTCCGGGACATGAAACACGACCACCGGATTGTTATCGGCAAAGACACCAGGATATCCGGCTATATGATTGAAAATGCCCTCGCCTCAGGAATATGTTCCATGGGCGTTGATGTCCTGCTGGTCGGCCCGATGCCGACTCCGGGAATTGCCTTTATCACCACCAGCATGCGAGCCGATGCCGGAGTAGTGATCTCCGCCTCCCATAACCCCTTCCAGGACAACGGGATCAAGATCTTCTCCCGTAACGGCTTCAAGCTGCCGGATCAGCAGGAGCTGGAAATCGAGGACCTTATCTTCTCCCAGAAGATGGCCGCCTTAAGACCGGTAGCGGACGAAGTCGGCAAAGCCGCCCGGATAGACGATGCCCGGGGCCGCTACACGGTCTTTCTGAAAAACACCTTTCCAAAAAACTACGTTCTGGACGGTTTTCATGTAGTCCTGGACTGCGCTCATGGCGCAACATACGGTGTCGCCCCGCACGTTTTCGAAGAGCTTGGCGCCAAGGTAACCCCCCTCGGGGTCGAACCGAACGGCAAAAACATCAATCATAAATGTGGCGCGCTCCATCCGCAGCTGGTGGCAAAAAAAGTGCGGGAAACAGATGCCGATATCGGCATAGCCCTGGACGGAGACGGAGACCGGCTGATCGTAGTCGATGAAAAAGGGAATATCGTCGACGGCGACCACATCATGGCTATCTGTGCCTCCGATCTCATGGCCCGACGCAAACTCAAAAAGAAGACCCTCGTAGCCACGGTGATGAGCAACATGGGGCTGCAGGTTGCCATGGAAAAGATGGGCGGCAAAATGGTCCGAACCCAGGTCGGCGACCGCTACGTTGTCGAAGAGATGCGCCGCAAAGGTTATAATTTCGGCGGTGAACAATCCGGACATCTGGTCTTTTTGGACCACAACACCACCGGCGACGGGATCCTTGCCGCCTTGCAGCTTCTGGCCATCATGATAAAAAGGGACAAACCCCTTTCGGAGCTGGCCGGGATAATGGAGTCCTTCCCCCAGACCCTTAAGAACGTCACAACTTCCTGCAAGATCGATCCCGAACAGATAAAAGGTTTCTCCAAACGAGTCGCTGAGCTGGAAAAAGAACTCGCCAGCAACGGTCGCATTCTGGTAAGACCCT
The DNA here is from genome assembly GCA_039714695.1 of Thermodesulfobacteriota bacterium. Lineage (GTDB taxonomy): Bacteria > Desulfobacterota > Desulfobulbia > Desulfobulbales > JAGXFP01 > JAGXFP01. The sequence goes on from JBDLIW010000053.1 coordinate 3,449, forward strand.
CGGGGACCGAACCGGTAATCAGAGTGATGGTTGAAGGCCCGGATGAAAAAAGAATCGACAACATTGCCGATGAACTCTGCGCCTTGATCAAAAAGGCCGACCAGTAGCAACAATCCCCATGAAAATCCGCCTCGACAAGCTGCTGCTGGTCAGGAATCTGGCCGAAAGCCGCCAGAAATCCCAGGCCCTTATCGCCGCTGGCCTGGTCTTTGTCAACGGTCAGAGGGCCGACAAGGTCGGCACCCAGTTCCCTGATACCTGCAATATTGAAATCAAGGGCAAGAAATGCCCCTATGTGAGCCGAGGCGGCTTAAAACTGGCCGGTGCTCTCGATCATTTCCAGATCGACCCAACCGGCTTCGTCTGCGCTGACATCGGCGCTTCAACCGGCGGCTTTACCGACTGTCTGCTACAGAGAGGTGCCGTCAGGGTCTTTGCGGTCGATGTCGGCTACGGGCAACTGGACTGGAAACTGCGCCAGGATGACCGGGTTGTGGTAATGGAGCGCACCAACGCCAGGCATCTGGCACCAGGCGATATCCCGGAGACCATCGACCTGGCGGTTATTGACGCGTCTTTTATCTCACTGGAGTTGTTGCTTAAACCGGTATTGATCTTTCTGAAGCCGGGCGGCAAGCTGATCGCCCTGATCAAACCACAGTTCGAGGTGGGAAAGGGACTGGTCGGCAAAGGAGGGGTGGTGAAGGACCCGGATCTTCACCAGGCCACCATCGATAAGATAGGCGAATTCGGGACTGCACTGGGGCTGGAAAACCATGGCGCAGTCCCGTCATCCATCCTCGGCCCCAAAGGTAACCAAGAGTTTCTAATCTATTTTACCAGGCCCTGATTAATTCCCAGGTTATTCAGCAGCTGGCTTTTCAGCCGTTTGAGCGGTTTGATCCGCTTGAGCCGTTCGAGCCGTTTGCGCAGTAGCCTCACCCAGTTCGTGCAGGGCGCTGAAGGCATCATCTTTCAGGCTGCTCTTAGGGAAATCGGTCACAAACTTTTCGAAAAGCAGACGGGCCTGAACAAGGTTGCCGGATTCCGCTTCGGCCAGGGCTCCCTTGAAACTATCCAGTTCCACGGCCTGGACGACCGGTTCACTGTCTGCGCCTTTCCAGTAAAGCTCCTTGCCGGTCCCCGCCTTGCTGCCACGAACCCCACCCACGGCGGTGGTGACGGCCGGCTTCTTCTGGGGAGTAACTTTTTCAATTTTTATCCGGATGATCTCCCACAGGGAGACCTTCTTCTCAGTCTCCTCCTCGGCAAAAACCGAGACCGCCGAAAAAACCACGACCATACATAACACTAACATCCGTCTCATAACTTTCCTCCTGAATATCACCTGCCAACCCCTGGCATTATAGAGCACCCATCAATTCCATGGCCAGCAACCTGAATTGCTGAACAACACTTCCGTCTAACTCCTTGGCCCGGGTGAATGCATCGCGGGCTATCTCCTTCTTTTGCAACTGGATATTGCATCTTGCCAGATTTACCCAGAGCAAGGCGTCTTCACCATCAATAGCAACTGCACGTTCGTAGGCACGACATGCTTCACCGTAACGCTCCTCCATGAAATGGATGTTGCCGATATTGTTCAGCGTCGCCACGTGATCTGGATCCAGCTCCAGCACTTTATCAAAAGCCTTGATTGCATCTTCCGTTTCCCCGGATTTCCCGTAGATGATCCCGATCTGCAAGACGGCATCCACGTCGTTGGGGTCAGCGACAAAACGGTCCCGGTATGTCCGGCTTTCGAGCCGCAGACCGATCTTCTTGAGGGCGGAAAATTCTTTTGCGAATTTTTCATCGATGGCCGCACGACTGACATAAGAAGGACGCCAGGAAGCGCTGGGCAACGAGGCCGGCTTGTAGTCGCTCCAGGCCCTGCGGATATCCAGGACAGTCAATCCCTTGTCCTGCCATTCGTAATAAGCAGAACTCCCCTTCTCCCAGGCCTTGACAAAAGAGGAACCGACCATGGTCGTTTCCACCGCCACCCAGAGAAATCCCTCATGAATAACGAACAACCCGTCCATGGTATCCGCTTCGGAACCGGCAGCAATACCGGTCGAAAACATCATCAGCATATGGCCGGGCACTTCGACGATCTTGGTCCGCATCCCCAGACTTTCCAGGGCACTGCTGTATAATGCTACCAGATCATCGCAATCTCCCGATTTCCTCTGCAGGGTTTCCTGGGGATATTGAATGTAATCAACAAAATCCGTTCTTCCGGAGGTTATCTGGTAAGGATTGCTGGGGTCCTGGATATAGGTAACGCCCAGCACACCCAAACCGCCGAAAACAGCTGCCGCCCTTTGCATCCCGGTTTCAATATCCTGGTACTGGGAGACAACCGAACGAACAAATTCCAGAAGGACAGGGTCTTTCGGAGTAATGAAGGTAGCAAAACGATCACGGGCATCCCACATCATCCGGTGCTTTTCATAAATATTTACCGGGTAATTGCGGCTGAATTTCCGCACCTGTTCGTTTTCATAAAAAGATGCCTCAAGGGCTGTCTGCACTGCCGTGTCCTCAGTCACCGACAAGATGTTGTTATTGAAAACCGCCTTGATCAACAGCACCTGGCTCTCACCGGGGGGAAGACTTTCTATCTTCATCTCCGAGGGAAAATCCATGAAATCCTTAATGGTGAATGAGATGGTGATCTTTTCAATGATGGTACCGGTATTATTGGTGACTTTGATGCTGCCGACCCCGTCGGTCTCATATTTCTTGTAGGTATTGGAGAATACCTCCTCCATTTTCACGACGTCAATTTCCAGGGGTGGTTTGGTTGCCATCCTGGTTGCCGTTTCTATCACGGCATGGTCACTGACCTCACCATCTGAACTTACTGCGGAAACCATGTAGGTGTAGCCGGTATCCGAGGAGAGGCCGCTGTCGATAAAGTTAGATTCCTTGGCGATG
>JBDLIW010000054.1:0-6349 GCA_039714695.1 Thermodesulfobacteriota bacterium
TGCTGGTTCGGGGCGGAGGTTACCGGTGAGGGGGATTATGCCCTAGTGGGCTGCACGGTTGCGCCTGGTTTTGATTTTGCCGACTTTGAGATGGGGAAACGACGGGAACTGGTTTCTGATTTCCCAGATTATGAATCTGTTATTAAGAGACTCACAAGTTGAGTGATGGCTGGTCAAAATTGATCATTGTTCATTGAAAAACGGAGAGGTGTCAGAGTGGCCGAATGAGCCGGATTCGAAATCCGGTGTATCCGCAAGGGTACCGTGGGTTCGAATCCCACCCTCTCCGCCATGCAATTGTTTCAGATGTGTCCTGTTGCCTTCCATTATTTATTGTATTATGCATTTATGATCATAGTAGGGATCATGCATAAAAACGTGATAGATGCCTTCTCCATCATGATCATCTCAAATCAATTATGTGATTCTCTGGCACCGAACATTTCTACTAACATACTAATAATATTAGAAAAACTCGTTCTTGGGCTATGGGTTAACCCATTTGTCGGCTTCTGATGATCATAGAAATCATTGAGTGGTGCCTGGAGTGGTGAGAGATAGCTATTGGGAATGTCTTTATTAATGTCACTAAGGACACTGGCTCCCTATGTGTTAATTTTGGGAGTGTCCCTAGAGACTCAATGAATTTTTATAGCAAGTTCAGCAGAGCACTAATTTCTTAGTAACGTTACTAAGTACACTTTTGTTTGGTAAGAGTACCGTGTTCTTAAGAATACGATGATTTTAGACTCAAGTGGTGTTGTTGTTAAATTATATGCAAACACGGCAACGGTATTTGCTAAGTTTTTCTTATATGTGTTCTGTAGAGCGGCTTTGGTTGACGCTAAAGTATGCGCTTTAACCTAACTTGTTTTTTGAGAGCTACTTCACTTCCCTTCAATCAACATCATATTTTTATGTGTTTATTCAAGACAGTTCGTTTTTAGTCCACTTGTTGTTATCATTTTAAGCTAGCTTTACTAAGCAACAAAATCTAGATGATAATATCATTATATTCTAGTTTGTAGAAACGCCAAAATCTAATCTTTAGTTGCATTAACCTCTAAAATAATATAGCATCATTTTCTGGCATGATATTTTTTTAAAATTTTTGGTGACCAAAAATGGCCCGTACAAGAGCAAGACCACAACAATTATTGGCTGAAGCATTAAAGGCAGGGAAAGCTGCCGCCAAGGATGATATCGTAAAATCCTCCTCTATTGACAGGAAATACAGGGAGATTCTTGTCAAGGAAAACTGCCTTACAGAGGTAATAAGAGGGTGGTATCTGTTGGTTACTCCGGAAGGAGGGGGCAGTAGTACCGCTTGGTTTGGAGGGGTTTGGGCATTCCTAAAGCATTATCTAACTGATCGGTTTGGGGCAAATGGTTTTTGCTTGTCCGCAGAATCATCTTTCAATCTGCATACTGGAGATACAAGTATCCCCAAGCAACTTATTATACTTACTAAAAAAGCCAGCAACACCAAAATAGACCTCCCGCATGACACCTCTATTCTTCTCATGATGGACAAGGTAAATTTCCCTAAGGAAAGAGAAAGGTGGAATGGGCTTTGGATAATGCAGTTGCCTTATGCCATATGTCGGTTAAGTCCAAACTATTTTCAGAATGCTCCCCGCAATGTAGAAATTGCCCTTAAGTCTCCCTCTCTTTCGGTAGCTGAAATCTCACGAACTATTTTCAAGTATGAGACTTTTGCTGGAGCAGAGCGTATTATCGGGGCTTATAAACATCTTGGAGAAGAGAGGAAGGCCAAACAGATAAAGGAAGATTTAGTTGCAGCTGGATATAAGATCAAAGAAATAGATCCTTTTATTGAATATGAACCAAAATTAAATTTAGATCGACCAATATCTCCTTATGCCGCTCGCATTAATGTCATGTGGCATGCTATGCGAAAAGAAGTAGTGAGTGCAATGCCTAATGCTCCAGGAATTAAAGAAAGCAAGAAGACAGAAGTAAGAATGATCCAAGAAAAGCACAAAGAAGATGCTTATCACTCTTTATCTATTGAAGGCTACAAGGTAACCACGGAGTTAATTGAGAAAATAGAATCCGGGGAATGGGATCCAGAAAACAATGACGCAGACCGCCAACAATACGATGCTCTGGCGGCTAAAGGATATTATGAGGCGTTTAAAGCAGTAGTTGGTAGTGTGGAAAGGGTGTTAAAGAAAGAAAATCCTGGGCAAGTTTTTACTGACGAACTACAGACCTGGTATCGGCAACTATTTTCCCCATTCGTCAAGGCCAACAAAATACCACCCGCCAGATTGGCTGGTTATAGGGATCATCAAGTTTATATCGGTGGATCAAGGCATGTGCCACCACCAAGAAAGGCTGTCCCGGATTGTATGGAAGAATTGTTCGAGTTGTTGAGAAATGAAGAAAACCCTGCAGTCAGAGCTGTCCTGGGGCATTTCATCTTTGTCTTCATCCACCCGTATATGGATGGCAACGGGCGTATCGCGCGTTTCCTGATGAACTTGATGCTGATCTCTGGAGGATATAGTTGGACGATAATAAAGGTCGATTTCAGAGAGCAGTACATGGCTGCCCTGGAAGAAGCTTCTACAAATGAAAACATTCTTCCTTTCACGAAATTCATTAAAGATCAAATGGGGTAATAATGTTTGCGGTATATTTGACGGTATCTTGCAAAACTATTTTACTGTAGTCCCTTTTGTGTAGGTGTTTATAGCCAATAATGTGATAGACGCCGCCTCCTCCAGCAAATATGCTGGAGATATGAAATTAAAAAGCAAGTCCTGATTTGCATTATTGCGATATTTGAGGACATACACATCAACCACACGCCAATATTGTCTGGCAGGTCGATATTCAGCACATTATTAATAAAGCGATCATAGAAACAACCAACATGAATGGCATTAATCGAAAAGATATAAAAGCCGGTCTTCGGGTTTTCATCGTCTTAAAGCAGGATCAGCGATCAGGTAAACTCACAGAAGGAATTGTGAAAGATATCCTGACTAAATCCCCAACCCATCCTTATGGCATCAAAGTCCGTCTGGAAAGCGGTGTTGTTGGACGAGTCAAAAAGATCGAAGGTTTTTAAATGGCTAAGCCATGGCGGATAGTTGACAGTATTGAAACCGATGAGGGGCTTCTCGATCTGCGGCAGAGGGGCGAGAGGGATTTTTTGATAACCATCGATAATCGGGTGCTGATGAACTCCTCGGCCAACATGTCCGAGATAGTTCTGGCAAAACTTGCTTGCGAACCCTTTGAGGATAAAAAGAATCCCAGGGTGCTGGTGGGGGGGCTGGGCATGGGTTTCACCCTGAAGGCGGCCCTTGATAATCTCCCTGCCGAGGCCGAGGTTGTGGTGGCAGAACTGAACCCGATAATCGCTGAATGGTGCCGGGGGGTAATTGCCCATCTCACCGATGGGGCAGCTTCAGACCCGCGAGTCGAGGTGGTGATTGAGGATGTGGCCTCGGTCATTCGTTCTGCGGCCAAGAAGGGCAAGGAAAATCGCTTCGATGCCATAATCCTCGATCTGTATGAAGGACCCTATGAGGGGGATCAGGGCAGGGGGGCGTACCTGTATGGTAAGAAGGCGCTGGAGTTGAGCCGTTCGGCCCTGAAGGCGGGTGGGGTGTTTGCCGTCTGGTCGGAAGATCCGGACAAGGGTTTTGAAAAGCGATTAAAAAATGCCGGCTTCTCGGTTAACCGGCAACGCCCTGGTCGGGGCGGGCGCAGGCATGTGGTTTACATCGCCGGCAAATCGGGCAGGACGTGAGTAAGTGGGAAAAGTTTTCCCTTGCCAACCCCTGTCGGCCGGTTATTGTCTCTCCCATGTTGAAAACCAGAACCCAAGTCATGCTCGGAAAAGCAATGCCATTATGGATGATGCACAGCCTGATGGTGCTGGTCACCATCGTGGTGTCGGGCTCTTTTACCGTGGGGGCTGCGATCACCCACGGCCTTGAGCCGTCGGTTCTCCTCCTGGTCCGCTATGGACTGGCCACCCTTTGTCTGGCCCCGCTGCTCGTCCGACAGTATGGCTTTACCCTGCCCGGGGGGCGGCAGCTTCTGGGCTACAGCCTGCTCAGCGCTACTACTGTCGGCTTCTTCTGGTGCATGTTTGAGTCCCTGCGTTACACCAGCGCTTTCAATACCAGCATAATCTTCACCCTAGTCCCGGGAATCTCCGGGATATACAGCGCACTTTTCCTCAAGGAGCGGTTGGGTCGGAACCGGATCCTGGCTGTCGGCTTCGGGATGCTCGGAGCCCTGTGGGTGATCTTCCGGGGCGATCTGCACCGATTTCTGGCCCTGGAACTGAACTATGGCGATCTGCTCTTTCTGATCGGCTGTTTTATGATGGCCGCCTATCCGCCCCTGGTGAAAAAACTGCACCGCCGGGAGCCCATGGTGGTCATGACCTTCTGGGTGCTGGCCACCGGCATGGGCTGGTTCTTCCTGCTCGCCTTGCCTGGTCTGGCATCGGTCGACTGGTCCGGGATCGAGGCCTCGGTCTGGGCCGGGATCATCTACCTGGCTCTTTTGTCCACCATCCTCTCCTTTTATCTTAGTAATATCGCCACAATCCACCTGGGTCCTACCCGGGTCATGGGCTACAGCTATTTCTACCCGGCCTTTGTGCTGGTGATTAACTGGGGTCTGGGCAAGGGGTTCCCGCCGGCCATCGTTCTGCCGGGGGTGGCGGTGATCAGTCTGGCCACCATTGTTCTGCAGCGTGGCGTGAACGGGGCGGGGGAGTTAAAGGAACGCAAAATTAATGATTGAGCAGGTTCAGGTGTGGGTTTGGGATCATCTCAGGGAGTCGGTGAATAATTATGCAGGATAAGAACGGCAATGAAAAAGGAATGATGGCCGAAGCCTTGCGCGATAAGGAAAAGCGTGAACAATCCTATCGGGAGCGGGCCTTGAAACTCTTCCCCTGGGTCTGCGGCATCTGCTGCCGGGAGTTTGCCGGTAAGAAACTTAAAGACCTCACAGTCCATCACAAGGACCATAATCACGATAACAATCCGCCCGACGGCAGTAACTGGGAGCTCTTGTGCATCTACTGCCACGACAATGTACACTCCCGGACTCTTGAAACCGAGCATGGCGGCGGTGGCGAAGAAAGCGGTTCGGATGCGGCGCCAACCCATAATCCGTTCGGCGGCCTCGCCGATCTGTTGAAAAAGTAATAGCTCCAGCCGGCCTAAACCTTGGCGGCTATTGCACAGATGCGGGCAAACTCCTCCGGATCAAGGCTCGCAGTTCCCACCATCAACCCGGCCAGCTCACCCAGGTTCAGGTAGCCGGCAGCATTCGCTGCATTAATTGAACCACCATAAAGGACGGGGGCGTGCGGGGCCAGGGCCTGGATCTTGGCGATTGCCTTGCCGACCCTTTCCGGGGATTGGGGGCTGTCAATGCCGATGGCTTCAACCGGCCCGTAGCCGATGATCAACCTCTTCAAATCCGCTTCGTCCATAGCCGCCAGCTGCGCTCTGGCGTAGGGTTCATCAAGGCAGACGATGGGTTTGATGCCGGCGGCCTCGGCCTCACTCACCTTATTGGCAACATCCTGGTTTGTTTCATTGAAGTAGCGGCGTCGCTCTGAATGGCCGAGGATGGCAAACTCGACCAGATCTCGCACCATGGTCGCCGCCACTGCCCCGGTATAGGAACCAAAAGGGAAGGGAGACAGATCCTAGATTGCCAGGGAGAGGCCATGGGTCCCTTCCGCTTGGATAAGCTGCCGCAGGGGGGCCAGGTGGATCGCAGGCGGGGCAATGATCACTTTGAGCTTCGGTGCGGGGCAGTACAACAAGAAAAATTCTTTAAACCAGGTCTTCGCTTCGGCCAGGGTTTTGTGTGACTTCCAGTTTGCCAATATGTATTTTGCCATAACTTTCACCCTTGACCTGTTTGGGATAAATAAGGGGATCTTGCTAGGAAAACCGGGTTCTCAGGTAGAGGTTTTCCACCTTCTTTCTGGCCCATGGGGTGCGGCGCAGGAGTTTGAGGCTCGAATTAATGGTGGGATCTTTAGTAAAGCAGTTGATGGGGATCAGTCGGCCCAGTTTCTTCCAGCCGTAGTGCGCAACCAGCCGGGAGAGGAGCATCTCCAGGGTGATGCCGTGCAGCGGGTCGCTGGGCCGGGGAGTGCTCATGCCGCAGTCCGGTCCATGGTCTCTTCGAGGGCCAGGTAGATCTCACGGCCTACCCAGGCGTCGGTGGCCGCGTACTGGACCTGGTGGGGGGCAAGGACATCTTTTGCCCAGTTGGAAGTCTGTGCCCCCTTGGAGATGCGAAAGCCTAGGAGCACGGCGGCCAGGCCCCG
>JBDLIW010000055.1:0-6347 GCA_039714695.1 Thermodesulfobacteriota bacterium
TCGTGTTGCAGCTGGTGCTTGATAAGGGTGGTGGTCCGGTTGTTGAACCCCCAGAAAATAGCCACAATCAGGATGGTACTTACCAGAGATATGATGCCCACATACCTTTTTACGAAATCGGAGCTTGGTTTGCTCGCAGGTTCACTTTGGGGAGGGCTATGGGGTCGTATTTCGTCTTTCATCCGGTCTGCTTGGGGTTTTATCCTGTAGGGGAAATACAATAAACGATATAATGTAGCATATTGTTATAGTGTTTGAAACCGTTTAGATATTTTCCCGGCTACGAAATTGCGTTAGTATCGGCCTTTCGGTCAGCTTGAAACTTGTGTTTCTAATCTTAGAGGAAAGTACTATGTCCAAAACAGCCATAATGAAAAGCGAATTATTTTTGGAGCATGACCCCGGGTTTTCCCATGTTGAATCTCCAGATCGGCTAACCGCAATTTACAGCGGGTTGGCGGAATACGAGGCAATGAGCGGTTTTGCGTTCCCTGAACCGGAACCGGCCGAGCATCGTCACCTGCAACTGGTCCACACAGCAGATCATGTCCGGCGGATAGCCGAGACTGCCGGCCAGGGCTTTGTCAGTCTTGATCCCGACACCGGGGCTTCATCAAGGTCTTTTGAGGCGGCGGCGCTGGCCGCAGGGTCGGTGATCAAGGGGGCAAGAATGGTGATGGCCGGTGAGGTTGACAATGCCTTTGCCCTGGTGCGGCCACCTGGGCACCATGCCGAGGCGGACCGGCCGATGGGCTTCTGTCTTTTTAACAACGTTGCGGTGGCGGCGGCCTATGCCCTCGATGAGCTGGGTCTGGAAAGGGTGATGATTGTCGACTGGGACCTCCATCATGGCAATGGCACCCAGCAATCCTTTTATGATACGGAGCAGGTGCTATATTTTTCGACCCATATGTACCCCTATTATCCCGGTAGCGGCGACCTGCATGAACTCGGCAGCGGCAGCGGTGAGGGATATACGGTGAATGTGCCGTTGTCGGGCGGGGTCAATGATCAGGCGTATGCGGCGATATTCAATGAGGTGCTGGCCCCGAGCGCCCGGCAATATAAACCGGAAATGATAAGGGTTTCGGCCGGTTATGATATATATGCAGGGGACCCACTCGGAACAATGGCGGTAACTGCGGCGGGGTTTGCCTATATGACCAGGGTGTTGAAAGGGCTGGCGGAGGAACTTTGTGACGGCCGGCTTATCCTGACCCTGGAAGGGGGCTATAATCTTGAGGGGCTCAGGGAAGGAGTTCTGGCCTCTCTGGGCGAACTGGCGGGGGAAAGTCTGCTGCCCGATATTGTGGAGCAGGTCGACGGCCTGGCGGATGCGGCCTTTGGGAATACGGGGTCTCTATCTGCCGAAGCTCTGGAGATGCTGAGGCGGGCCTACGCAAAGCGCTGGCAGATCTGAACCGGAGGGGAATTTCGACCCTGCCCGGTAATTTGAAAGCCTTCTTTTTTGCCCTCGTTTTGGGGTATTACTCCAGGGTAAATTGTTTGACTTGGCAGGGGTTTTACGTTAAAAGTTCAGCCCATGAAGATAACCATTGATGAAGTTAAATATGTCGCCGGTCTGGCCCGTCTTGAGCTAAAGCCGGAGGAGGCGGAGGCAATGGCCGGTCAGCTCGACAAGATCTTGAGTTACGTCGACAAGTTGAACGAAGTTGATACCAGCAAAACCGAAGCCACCACCCATGCGATTTCGATCACCAACGCCTTTCGGGAAGATGAGTTGCAAGATTCATTGGGGCAGGAAAAAGCCCTGGCCAATGGCCCACGTCAGAACGGCGAGTCCTTTGTGGTCCCCAAGGTGATTTAATCCCCGGGCGGCCCGACTGCATTTATCTCCGGCTGCTGGGTGGTCTGGTCCGGATGCGGCGGATCCGTTAATCGGGTCCGCTCTTTTTGTTGGCAATACCGATAACCGTCTTATTGGAATGAAAATGGAACTGAACAAGCTAACTATCCACCAACTGCAGGAGATGCTTGCCAGTGGCGAAGTGTCCTCGGTTGAGATTACCGAAGCGGTGCTGGCCAGAATCGATCAGGTCGAAAAGAAAGTCGGCGCCTACATTACCCTGGACGGGGACAATGCCCTGGTCAGGGCGGCAGAGGCCGATCGAAACAGGGGCTCCGGGGAGAATGGACCTCTGGCGGGAATTCCCATCGCTCTGAAGGATGTGGTCTGCACCGATGGCCTGCGAACCACCTGCGGCTCAAAGATTCTTGAAAACTTCGTCCCCCCATATGATGCCACTTTGGTGGCTAAGCTTAAAGAAGCTGGGGCGATAATTGTCGGCAAGCTCAGCATGGATGAGTTCGCCATGGGCTCGGCTAACGAAAACTGCGCCTTCGGGACGCCCCATAATCCCTGGAGTCTTGACCATATCTGCGGCGGTTCCAGTGGGGGGTCAGCAGCGGCGGTCGCCGCCGATGAATGTATCGCCGCCATTGGCTCCGATACCGGCGGCTCGATCAGGCAGCCGGCCTCTCATTGCGGCGTGGTCGGCTTGAAACCCACTTACGGGCGGGTCTCTCGTTACGGTCTGATTGCCTTTGCCTCCTCCCTTGCCCAGCACGGACCCCTGACTAAAGCCGCCAAGGATTCTGCCCTGATGCTGCAGGCGATCAGTGGCTACGACCGGCGTGAATCTACCTCGGTGGATTGCCCGGTTCCCGACTATCTCGCGTCCCTTGATCTGGGCGTGAAGGGAATGAAGGTCGGCATACCAAAAGAGTATTTCGGCGAGGGACTGTCTTCCGAAGTGGAAAAAGCGGTCCGTAACGGGATTAAGGTTCTGGAAGGGGGTGGGGCCGAAATCATCGAGGTCTCTATGCCCCATACCGATTACGGGGTTGCAGCCTATTATGTCATTGCCCCGGCTGAGGCCAGTTCCAACCTGGCCCGTTTTGACGGGGTTCGTTACGGCCACCGCAACAAAGAGGCGGAGTCACTCCTGGAAATGTACCGCAAGTCCCGATCCGAAGGGTTTGGCGAGGAGGTCAAGCGCAGGATCATGATCGGTACCTATGTCCTTTCTTCCGGCTATTACGATGCCTATTACAAAAAGGCCCTCCAGGTCAGGACCCTGATAGTAAACGATTTTAAAGAGGCGTTTACAGAATGTGATATTCTGGTCTCACCGGTCAGCCCGACGCCGGCCTGGCGGATTGGCGAGAAAGTTGACGATCCTTTAAGCGTCTACCTCTCTGATATCCTTACTATTTCTGGAAACCTATCCGGGGTGCCGGGTATGTCGCTGCCCTGTGGTTTCAGTGAAGAAGGTTTGCCGATCGGCATCCAGCTCCAGGCCACCCATTTTGGTGAAGAAAAACTCCTGCAGGCCGCGTCCTGTCTTGAGCGCGAGCTGGGTGTTGTCGGCAAGAAGCCAGCTCTTAATTAAGGGAACAGAGATGAAACTCAAGGTCACGGAAAATATCAGCAGTCTGGTACCGTACCCGCCCGGTAAACCTATTGAAGAACTGGAACGGGAGTACGGGATTACCGGCTCCATTAAACTCGCTTCAAATGAAAATGCCCTGGGGCCCTCTCCCAAGGCGGTTGCCGCGATCAGCGAGGGGTTAAGCAAGCTGCACCGTTATCCCGATGGCAGCAGTTATTATCTGACCAGCAGCCTGGCGGAAAAGCTTGGTGTAAGACCTGAAGAGATCGTCTTCGGCAATGGCTCGAACGAGATCATTGAACTTTTAGTTAACACCTTTCTCGATAAGGGTGACGAAGTGGTCACCAGTCGGCCGACTTTTCTGGTTTACCAGAAAATGGTCCAGGCCCGGGGTGGAGTAAATCGGGTAGTACCCCTTAAGGAAGGCCTCGCCGATAATATCAGGGGCTCAAGCGGGGGCGATACCCTCGGGGTCAGGCATGACCTGTCGGCAATTGCTGCAGAGATTAATGACCGCACCAGGCTGATCTTTCTCGATAACCCCAATAACCCGACCGGCACAGTTTTCAGCCGGGAGGAGTTTGAGGCCTTTCTTGAGCAGGTCCCGGAGCAGGTAATCGTCGTTCTTGACGAGGCCTATGTGGATTTCGTTGCCAGCAAAGACCGGATAGACGTTCGTAAGTATCTGGCAGGACCCAAACCGGTAGTGGGGCTCCGCACCTTTTCCAAGGCCTATGGCCTGGCCGGTCTCCGAATCGGTTACGGCTTGATGAACAGCGAGATCGCCGGCTATCTTCATCGGGTGCGCCAGCCGTTCAATATTAATCTGCCCGCCCAGTATGGGGCCCTGGCCGCCCTCGACGATGATGAGCATTATCAAAAAACCATGGATCTCACCAGGGAGGGCATTGGTTGGCTGACCAGCGAGATTCGCGCTCTCGGCTGTAAGGTCTTTGATACCCATACCAATTTTTTTCTGGTCGATGTCGGCATGGATTGCCGCAAGCTGTACGAGCAGATGCTGGGCAAAGGGGTGATCATCCGACCGATGGCTGCCTATGATTATCCCCGCTACATCAGGATAACCGTGGGAATCCCTGAAGAGAACAGCCGGCTGGTCAAGGCCCTGGCCGAAGCGCTGGCCGAGTTGCGGGGCAGCTGATGGCAGCACCACTTGAGATTGTCACCATCGACGGGCCTTCCGGGGCCGGGAAGAGTACGATCAGTCAGACCCTGGCTGCCGGACTCGATTACGCCTATCTTGATACCGGCGCCATGTACCGGGCGGTGGGTCTGAAGGTGGAACGAAGCGGTATCGAAGAGGATGATCAAACCGCCCTGAAGCAGTTGCTGGCTGATATTGATCTTAAGCTACTGGCCGAGGGCGGTGAAACCAAGGTGATTCTTGGTGGAGAAGACGTGTCGACCTTGATCAGGACCCCTGAAATGTCGATGGTTGCTTCCAGGGTTTCAGCCATCCCGGCTGTTCGTGAAAAACTTACCCTGTTGCAGCGTGAGATCGGCAGTCGCGGCGGCATAGTTGCCGAAGGCCGGGATATGGGCACCGTGGTTTTCCCCCGGGCGGCCTGGAAATTCTTTCTCGATGCAACCCCCGAGGAGCGGGCCAGGAGAAGGGTCCTCCAGCTCCAGGAACAGGGCCAGCCGGTAGATGAAGAGGAAACCCTCCGCTTGATTATCGAACGTGACCGGGCCGACAGCAGTCGGGCCCTGGCGCCTTTAGTGCCGGCAAAAGATGCCATCCTGGTCGATTCATCGAAAATGACCATCGTTGAAGTAGTTTCCCTGATGCGGGAAAAGGTTGAAGGCCGTTAACTACTTTATTTAATTATTAAAAATGTACCGACAGGGTTGCCTGTCATAATATTTAGCGGGTCCGGAGAAGCATTCGTAGGCCCGAGGAAATCAGAGGAGTTATATTCCCATGGATGCACTTATTTGCGGATCGTTCGCCTTCGACAATATCATGGTCTTCCAGGACCGTTTCAAGAACCATATTCTGCCGGACAAGGTCCATATCCTGAACGTCAGTTTTCTGGTGCCTGAGATGCGGCGCGAGTTCGGTGGTTGTGCCGGCAATATCGCCTACAACCTGAACATGCTTGGCGGTAATGCTCTGCCCATGGGGACGGTAGGCCAGGATTTCGGGATCTATGAGGCATGGATGGATGAATGCGGGGTCAGGCGGGATCATGTCAAGCAGATCGCTGACACCTTCACCGCTCAGGCCTTTGTCACCACCGATATGGATGATAACCAGATCACCGCTTTCCATCCCGGGGCCATGAACTTTGCCCATGAAAACAAGGTTAATCAGGCTGAGGGTGTCAGCATCGGCATCGTCTCCCCGGATGGTCGGGACGGGATGATCCAGCATGCGGAGCAGTTTGCCGAAGCGGGAATTCCCTTTATTTTCGATCCGGGCCAGGGGCTGCCGATGTTTGACGGCGACGATTTGCTCAAGTTTATCGATCAGGCCACCTGGCTTACCGTCAACGACTACGAGTGGCAGTTGATCGAAGATCGTACCGGCCTGAAAGAGCAGCAGATCGCGGAACGGCTGAGTGGTCTGGTTGTCACCAGGGGCGGAGAGGGCTCGCTTATCTGGGCCGGGGGTAGGAAATTTGAGATTCCCACCGCAAAGGTTGCCAGGATGGAAGATCCGACCGGTTGCGGCGATGCTTACCGGGCCGGCCTGCTTTACGGGTTGATGAATGACATGGACTGGGAAACCACCGGACGTCTGGCTGCCCTGATGGGAGCCATTAAAATAGAGGAGCACGGTACCCAGAATCATTTCCTGGAGCCGGAGGCATTGGCTGAGCGTTTCAAGGGTGATTTCGGTTATACCTTTTGATGCGGGTCTGCCGGCAGGCCCTCGGATCACCTTCAACTTAGGCCGAAGACAATTTGCTG
>JBDLIW010000056.1:0-6329 GCA_039714695.1 Thermodesulfobacteriota bacterium
TGGTTGCCCGCGGCATCAGCAACTTTTGCGAGGACGGCGAGTAATACCGAATCTCGATATTCCCCTCCCCCTTTGCCGCCAGTCGTTCGACATCACCGCTTATCTCATGGTCGCCTAAACCTTCAAGATAATCCGCCGCCCACAGCGGTTGCCCTTCATCTTCGGCAGAATCGTCCCCGCCATGCAGGAGATAAGCAAGTGCCGAGGTACCGGCCCCTTTGAACGGCCCCCAGGAAAGATAACATCGGTGACTCGCCCTGGTCAGCGCCACATAAAGCAGCCGCATATTCTCAGCCATCTCTTCGCGCCGGGCGAGAAGAAGATTTTCTTCAGCTTCGGCGGAGCCGATATCCAGGATCAGCTTGCCAACCTCGCCGGGCTCGTGAAACAAGAAAGACCTGCCTTTTTGCCTGGCCCCGGCAAGACGGCTGCCCTCCCAGCAGAACGGGCAGAAAACCACGGGATACTCAAGACCCTTGGCTTTATGGATGGTGACAATCTGGATCAGGTCGGCGTCGCTCTCGAGCCTTAATTGCAATTCATCGGCAGGCCGTTCCTCTTCTGCAGCAATTTTTTCACCGAGATATTTAACCAGCCCCGCCATGCCCAGTTTTTTCCCCACGGCAGCCAGATGCAACGCTTCCAGAAGATGCAGGACGTTTGTCAGGATACGCTCTCCGCCGGGTAGCGACAACAACCTCGCCCTGACATCTTCCTCTTCCAGAAAATCAGCAAACATCACAGAAAAACCGCTTCGCAACCAGGCGCTCTGATATTTTCGAAATTTCTCGTGCCATGTCGATAGCAGATCATCCGAATCGCAACCAAGATCCAGATCCCTGGCCGGAATGGAAAGCAACCTTGTTGCCATTGCCGCCCTGGTCCTTCTGCCACTACCGGCATCGACAACAGCCTCAAGAAAAATCCTTACCTCGATCGCCTCTCTTGAAGCAAACAAACTCTCCGAGCTGTGAATAACGCTGTTGATCCCGGCCCGCCCCAGAGCCTCCCGGACCAGTCTGGCCTCCATGTTGGTCCTGACCAGAACTGCCATATCTCCGGCCATTAACCGTTGCTCGCCAATAACAGCCGCACCGCGCTCTCCCTTCCTCAGCAGCATCCCCACTTCTGAAGTCAGCCAGGACAATACCTGGTGCCGACCAGGATCTTTACTTATGAGTCGGCCTTTCTCGTCATCGTCAGCGCTGCGCCGGTGCAGTTGAAGACAAAAAGACGGCGGGGCAATACCGTCTATCTCCAGGGACGCCATGGCCTTTGTCCTTTTCTCGGCGACTTTTGCCGACTCGAACAGGATCTCCTCAAAGACAAAGGAATTGCGGCGGCTCGTAAAAAAAGCATTTACCGCACAAACCAGACCATCCACCGAACGCCAGTTTTCACCAAGGGTATACCGACTGCCGGCAACCTCCCTAACTGCCCGGATATAAGCAAAGATATCAGCTCCCCTGAAGCTGTAGATAGCCTGTTTGGGATCTCCGATCAGGTAGAGTAAAGAATCACCGCCACGGAAAATCCTGGCGAATATTTCATACTGCACAGGATCGGTATCCTGGAATTCATCGATCAGGGCTGCCTTGTATTTCGTAGCAAGGGAACGCACCAGTTCACCGCCCCCCTCCGAGCCCAAAGCCCGATGAAGATCCGTCAGCAGATCATCAAAAGAATGAACATTGGCGGCAGCTTTCCGTTTTTCCAACTCAACTTTCGTGAAGGAGAACAGTTCCGCTTCAAGATATTTAGCGAAATTATTCAGGGCCTCGGCCAAATCCATCCTGGCCGAGTTAAGGGTTTCACAGAAATCAAAAAAATCGGCCGCCGGTGGCTCATGGCCGGCTTTGGTCCCGAGGGCCAGCTGCGTTGTAGTGAATTTCACAAAAGCGTCGAAAAGCACCGCCGGCGGTTCGTGGCCGGCTGCCAAACGGTCCATGGCCAGCAGCCACCCGGGGATTGATTTAACCCGGTACCGATTCCTGTTCAGCACCTTGCTGTCAAGCAGAACCCCGGCCGCTCCCTCCCGCCCGGCCCTCCACCTGCCGGCCAGTTCCCCGAAAATCTCGGCATATCTCGTGGCAGCCACCTCAAGCTCCCTGCGGCAAGCCCCGCCATCAAACGGCGGAACAATCCGGACATCATCACGGTTATAAATCGCTCCCAGTTTCTTCATCAGCTCCGGGGGAGAGAATTTCTTGTAAAACCAGGCAGCAACCAACGGTACAGATTCGTAGAAATTGACCCTGAAAAAATCCTCGGTTATCTCTTTTAAAAGATCGTGCTGATCGGTAATAAGCTCGGAATCAAAGGCGACCCCGCTTTCAAGGCTGTGTTCACTCAGAACTCTTCTGCAAAAACCATGAATCGTGAAAATAGCCGCTTCATCGAAGTTGCGGAGAGACAGGGTAAGCAGCTGTACCATCCTCCGGGGCCGAGGATTTACAGCAATTAACTCCTGCAAGAAATCGTCATCGCTCTCCCCGGTCGAAAAGGCCTCAACCGCAGCAATGATCTTCTCCCTGATTCTGGTTTTCAAATCCGCGACGGCCGCTTCGGTATAAGTAACCACCAGGATTTCATTGATCGGCAGCTCCTTTTCAATCAGCAGCCTGACCACCAGGGAGGATATGGTATAGGTCTTACCGGTGCCGGCGCTGGCATCGATCAGCATGGCCCCTTTTAGAGGGGCGGATATTATGTTAAAATTTCCCCCTAGCAAGATGTCAGCCTCGCATCCAGAGGGGTGAAAACGGTGACGGCGGTCTCCATGAAACCAGCGGCGAACGGGGCGCTTTCCCCGTAGCAGAGAAGATGATAGAGATTATCACGCTCGGCGCCGATGAACTCACTGCCCTGCCATTGCCCTCTGGCCTTGACCAGAGCGGTTTCATCCTCTCCCCCTTTTCTCTTCTCCTCGGAAAAAGCCCGGGAAGAGGCCGGGAAGAACGGCAGCGGCCCATTTAACCCCTGCCAGTAGAGATCAAGCAGCTCAGCCAGCAAAACACCGCTGTCGGTCACGGGCGAGAAAGAGACAACCTTGTTGCTGGCAGCCAGATGCGTCACTTTCCGCCAGTCGGCGGGCGCCATCGCGTTCATAAACAAATGATTGATCCAGGCCCTGATCAGGTCGGCCGGCTTCAAGGTGGCAAATCGATATTGAAACAAACCGTTTTCCGGCGAACACTCAAAATGCCCGCTCAAGGAAAAACCACCAATCCGGTGTGTCGCGTTCAACGTCTCCATGGCCCCGGAGACCCCCTTTGCCAGCAGCTTTTCGGCAACCGCCCCGACCTCATCCACCAACCGGTCAAAGGCAGCCCGCCCCACACTGCCATGCGGCATCACGCCCTCTTGCCCGGCTGTTTCAAAACGGGCCTGCAAGTCTCCCCCGCTCAGAATGTCCTGCAAAATATCCTCGCCAAGGCGGTACCTGGCCAGCGGCTCAAGGACAAAGCTCTCAACTCCAGCCAGTTCCTGGGATTCTTTTTCCAGAAAAACCCCAAGCCGCTTGCGAAAGAAGAACCGGGTGGGGTTAACAAAAAAATTCGCCAGCCCCTCGACTGTAACTGATCTCAATTCCTCCGGGGGTGGCCCCAATCTGCCGAGCAGCGGCGACTGCTCAATTTTCTCCCGAGCCAAGGCCAGAGCGCCGTGATAGTTGCCGGCAGAGTAGCTGAAAAGGTCACCGCCCCCGGCAAAATATGCTCCGCTGAAGGCCTGGAGGGGGTGGACCGTTACCAGTGACTCCTTGATGGCGGGGAACCGGCGGACCAGGCCTTCGATCAGTTCACTTACCAGTACAGAGGGCGACAGGGCGCTCCCGTCCCGAACCGATTGCCCGATATAACTGATATACAATTTCAGTCGGGCGGAAAGGAGCGTCTCCAGGAAAAGATAGCGATCGTCCTTTCTCCTGCTGCGGTCTCCCGGGCGGGGGTCCGCCGCGATCAGGTCAAAGCCGGGAGACACCATCGTGCGGGGATAAGCGGTATCATTCATCCCCAGCAGGCAGACAACCTTGAAAGGCACCGCCCGCATCGGCAGCATTTCACAAAAAGTAATGCCGCCCGTCATAAACCCCGAAGTCAGGCGATCTTCGCTGCCGGCCTCCACCAGTTCGGCCCGCACCACCTCAAAGGCAACCTCCCCACCAAAGCCATCCTGCTCCTGATAGCCGGACAGGGCAAGCAAACCATTTCGCAGAAAATCATATTCCTGGGTCTCTCCATCAGCCGCGAAAAGGGCCTCAAGAAGACCAAGGAGCTCAGCTGACCAGTCAGCCAAGGTGCGCTTGCCGGTCAGCCCCCTGCCCTGGCTGAAAAGCTCTGTGGTAAAATCAAGGATACGCCCCAGGATTTCCGCCTCTCCACCCTCGATATCATCATAGGGTAAAATCCCGGCGAAACTTTCCCTGCTCCTGCCACCTGCCATGGCATACCCGAGCAGCAGCCGGTCAATCCCGGCCTGCCAGCTGTTTTCCTCGGTAGCGGGCAACCCCATCTGGCGGCGATCAGCACCGTCAATACCCCAGCGGATATTGACCCCGGCAAGCCATTTTTCCGCGACCTCCATCTCTTCCGGGGACAATGAGAATTTCCTCATCACCACCTCCCGTTCCAGGATGGCCAGCACGTTACTTATTTCAAGCCGGCTTCCCGCCAGGGACAGGACCGCAAGGAAGGCGCTTACCAGTGGCCCCTCATTTCTGATACTCCGATCGGCTATATTGAAGGGCAGTGATTTACCGCGACCATACTTTCTGCTGCCAAAAACCGCCTCGATCAGAGCACTGTAAACCTCGATATCCGGAGTCATGACAATTATATCTTCCGGTCCCAGTTCCGGTTCTTCTGCAAACATCGCCAACAACTGGTCATGGAGAACTTCAAGTTCACGCATGGGGCTGTGACAGGCATGAATCATCACCGACCTGTCCGTTTCCTCGGTAGACGGCATGCCGTTTTCCATTTCGAGGATATCGTTCTGGAAAGTACCCAGCAGCGAGGTCCTCCCCCCCCCCCCGCCCGCACCGGCTTCCCGAAAAAGCTCTTCCTCCCCATCCACATCACATTCAAGGAGCATGTTGAGCAATTCCCGTCCCTGATGACCGGTTGAAGCAAGCAAGGAATTGCCTTGCTCCAGATGGAGATCTTCACCAGCCAGGCGGCTCCTGAGTTCGATAAGCCTCCCGGTTTTTTCCGAGACAATATCGCCCCAGTATTTGCGACAGGGATTTAAAAAGAAAAAATGAACATCCAGATGAGTTGCCAGGGCAGTAAAAATCTTCAGGTAATACGGCGGTAACGCCGACAGGCCGAAAACCGACAATCTCCCGGGCAGATCCCCGAGC
This sequence comes from Thermodesulfobacteriota bacterium, assembly GCA_039714695.1. Classification (GTDB taxonomy): domain Bacteria; phylum Desulfobacterota; class Desulfobulbia; order Desulfobulbales; family JAGXFP01; genus JAGXFP01. Next base: position 5,363 of record JBDLIW010000056.1, read on the forward strand.
AGTGGGGCGGAACTGCTCAGCACCTCAAGGCACCCGGCCTGTAGACGGGCCCGGTTTGAGACCCCGGCAAGGCAATCATCTCTTGTTGACAGCTCGTTCCAGAGGACGGCCTGCCAGGAATCCTGCCGCCCGGACTCCCATTCAAGGATCAATTCCGGCCTGAAAATGAGGTACTGGTCGAAAAGATCGGCCAGCCGACCGGCCAGCTGAAATTTTTTCAAGTCGGACGCCCCATCCATATAAGCCTTGAGCACCGCAAACTCCTGCCGACAGACCAACTCGGGCAAAACCCGGAGCAACTGCCACTTCAGTCTCTGCTTTTCCAACCTTTTGCCACCAGTATCTTCCGGGAGTACGGCCCTGAAAATCCTGTCGACGAAACTATTGGGAAATGGAAAATCCAGATTCGCACTTACGCCTAGCCTTGCGGCCAGATGCATGCTGACCCACCGGGCCATCCCGCCACTCTGCAGAACGACAGTCTCTTTCTCAAGAGGGGCCAGGGGGGACGAAACCGACAGGTCGGCCAGTGCATCGCCAAGGAGCTCAAGCCTGTTACTGGTATGGAGATATAAGGGCATAAATCCTCAGAAATATCTGCTCAATATGATCTTTCAGAAACACCATGCCGGGACCTTCGGCAAAGATCCCACACAGCGCCGTCAATGTTCAAGCTGAATACATTTATGAATTTACCTTGCATGACGGACTCGGCAACAGTAAAATTTAATGTTCCACTTTTCTATTCCGCTCGTGATGAGCCAAGAAGGTATGCCAGGCACCAATATGCAGACGAAAACCGGGAAAACCCATAAACCGAGATCAGCCCGCCAGAAGTTCCTGGATTCCCCGGTCCATCTCCTCCCCCTGCAAGCCGACCACAGCTACAAGCTGGCCGACATGGGCTTCAAAACTGTCCGGGAAGCCTTTCGGGCAGCCCTGATAGGCCGGTTGCATGCCAGAAAAA
>JBDLIW010000057.1:0-6324 GCA_039714695.1 Thermodesulfobacteriota bacterium
CAGCAGCAGCACCAGGGTATTGTTGATCCCGTGGAGCAACCTGAGGGTCTTACGTCCTTTTCCTTTCGAATCGAGGATCAGGCCGGAAACGATCCCGAACAAGAGGAACGGGATGAGCACCAGTCCCATTTCACCGTGTCCCATGGTCATTAAATTCTTCTGCCAATGGAATCGTACCATTGCCAGTCCCAAGATCATTCCGGCCAGGATCATGGCCAGGGTAATTCTCCCGATGAGCACATGTCGCTTCCAGGGAAATGTTGTCTGCTGATGTAAATGCAGCGCCCGGAACCTTTGCAGCCCGGTAAGGAAGGCGTAGGCAGCCAGTAAAATGGCAGTGGCCTGGATGAGAGGGTGGATAAAAAGGAGCATAATATTACGTCCCAGGTTGGAAGATGGCAGTGCCGCCCTCGGAGTGTCTCGCTCAGTAGAGGGCCGGCACTGGATAGAATTGTCAATTATAGCAGCAAAAATTCGGCCCGGATTATTTGGCCTCGTTAAAGATCCAGTCGTTGTTCTCCCGGGCTTTATGGCAATCTATACACCCTTTGACTTTGCCGGCCTTCATTACTTTGCCGTCAGCCCCGTACTTGGCCCAGAACCAATCGCCATCTCCGGGGTTAAAACCCTTGACCTTATACATCGGCGTTAAAGCCATCAAGGTCTTGCCATCTTTGCCATAGTTCTCTTTCAATACTATAGAGCCGTAGGGCATTGCTTTCCCTTCTCTCAGGGCTTTCAAGGCCGGACCGTTGGCAAATAATTTGAGATGGGCGCCATGGGGGTGGGTGCCTTTGTACAGCCCCTCCCGGCCGGGGAAATAGCCCCATCCCGTGTAAGGGTTGGCCTTGGTCATATGCTCCCACAACTGGCCTGCGTCGGCTGCTGGCAGCCCGCCGCCTAGCGCGGATGTTGTTCCGATTCCGATTGTCATTAAAGAACCAACCGTCACGGTCAGCAAGATCTTCATCCAAAAGTTTTTCATTTTTTCTCCTTTCCTGAATTCAGGGGTTGGAAGGCAGATGGATTATTGGCGAAACATTTCGCCTCTGATTACTTGGCCCTTAAACTCACTTTAGGTATTTTTTTAAAAAGAGTCAATTTGTTGGTTAGCTTGCCTTTGCCAAAGCCTGGTCGAGGTCGGCGGTGATATCGTCGATATGTTCCAGGCCGACGGAAAGCCGGACGAAATCCATCGGCGCACCGGCCGCCGCCTGTTCCTCCGGGGTCAGTTGGGAGTGGGTCGTGGAGGCCGGGTGGATTGCCAGGCTCTTGGCGTCGCCTATATTGGCTAAGTGGCTGAAAAGTTTCAAGTTATTGATAAATGCCTTGCCCGCCTCCAGACCGCCCTTGATCCCGAAACCAATCAGGGCCCCGAAACCGTGCTCCAGGTATTTCTTGGCCATTGCGTGGGTGGGGTGATCGGCCAGACCTGGATAGACTACCCAGTTAACCGTGGCATGTTTCTCAAGATGGTTGGCGACCGCCATCGCATTGCTGCAGTGTCTTTCCATTCTGAGATGCAGGGTCTCCAGTCCCTGGATGATCTGGAAGCTGTTGAACGGCGAGATGCAGGCTCCCATATCGCGCAGGAGGATGGTCCGAGCCCGGATCACGTAGGCGGCATTGAGGACTGCCTGGCTCCAGACCACCCCGCCGTAAGAAGGGTCTGGTTCGGTGAACATCGGGAACTTGCCGGAGGCGGGCCAGTCGAAATTGCCGCTGTCGACAATTATGCCGCCGATGCTGGTGCCGTGCCCGCCGATAAACTTGGTCAGGGAATGGATCGAGATATCGGCCCCGTAGTCAAAAGGTCGGCACATGAACGGGGTTGAGACGGTATTGTCGACCAGTAGCGGGATGCCGGCCTCATGGGCGATTTTAGCGATCTTTTCGATGTCCGGGGTGTCCAGCCTGGGGTTGCCGATGGTCTCGATAAAGATGCATTTCGTTTGGTCGTTGATCGCCGCCGCATACTGATCGGGGCTTGAGGCATCGACAAAGGTGGTGTCGATCCCGTACTGGGGCAGGGTATGGAGAAAGAGGTTATAGGTGCCGCCGTAGAGGCTGGAGGAAGAGACGATGTTATCGCCGGGCCGACAGATATTGATAATCGCGTAGGTGATGGCCGAAGAGCCGGAACTGGTCGCCAAGGCGCCGACTCCGCCTTCAAGATGCATCATCCTTTTTTCGAGGACGTCGGTGGTCGGGTTCATGATCCGGGTGTAGATATTGCCGGTCGCCTGGTGATCAAAGTCGCCGGGGCGCAGTCCGTCCTGATCGAGGTTCAGGCGCGGGGCCCAGACTTCCGGTTTCAGCGAGAAAAGTTGGGCGGCGTCCTCGGTGTCGTTAAATACGTAACTTGTGGTCTGGTAGATTGGCACAGCCCGGCTGCGGGTGGTGGGGTCGGGGGTGTGACCGGCGTGCAGGGCAAGGGTTTCTGGTTTCCAGTCCATTTGTAGGGCCTCCAGTTCAGGTTGGGGACATATTTTCAAGTATCCTTTATTTAGTGACCATTCTCCAAGAGATATCAAAACGATCATAAATAAATCTTTCAGGCAAGAGGTAATAAATCACAACCCAGCGCACGGAAGTGGTCTGAGGTAGTGTTATGGTATGCCACAACGTGGTAGGAATTTCCTGGTTATAATAAAAAATGGGAACAGCGGATTGCCCATAGTTCCACGGACACCAGGATAAGGTGTGGTGAACGGTTCTGATGCCTGTTCTGCATCGCGGAGTGGTCGATCCTAGGGGCTGCCCAACAGCACCAAAGGCAGTTCCACTGTTCTTGCCCCACAGGGCCCACCGGATCTGGTGATTACCGATATTCAGACAAGTCCGGCAAACCCTTCTATGGTGACGGGATTCAGTTTGGTGATAACCATAGAGAATCGTGGTGCTTCACGTGCTCAATTTTATCAGAATCAAGAAGTACTCAAAACGATAGGATCCAATAATATATTGAAGGAAGGAATTTATGGCCTTGATCAAGGTAATAGTTTTATAGCTCCTGTGGTGGCTACGAATATTTCTCCCGGCCCCTTCAACTGGACGGTAATGATTGATCCGCAAAATATAGTTTCGGAGTCAGATGAAAGTAATAATTCCATGTTTATTTCAGGGACAATAGGCCAGTAATACTGGCCTGGGTCGGGAAGTTCTGGTAACCTGCAAATCTACCCAGGTTGACAACAATGGTCATAACATATCAGAATTTATTGAGGCAGGAGCTCGTTAATGAAAATCGCCATCCAGTTAATTTTTTTAGGGCTCATTTTTTGTTTATTGAATGTCCCCGCCTCGGCTAGAACTTTTTCAGAAGAAACCAGCAAGAAAAAGAACCGCTACCTGCCCGCGAATATGCGATATCTGCCGGGGACAAGAATATCGGTCCCTGAAGGCTCACCAGGGCTCCCGCAAAAACCGGCTACTCGGGCCAGAGAGGCGGTTGGGTCTCCGGTGAAAGTCAAAAGGACCCGGATAGCCCCCCCGACTGGACCGATAAAACCAGCGGCCAAAGTGACGGCCCCTGTGAAAAGACCCCGAATCTCCCGTCCGAAAGGGCGACCTGGTCCGCTGGGAACGCCTCCTCCGAAAAGGACGGCACCCGCGTTTACTCCCCCTGGGGTACTGCCAAACCAGATGTATATCAGACCGGGAGCTGACGAAGTAAAGAAGGGGGTTTCGCCGGTTACTGTGCCCTTGAAACCCGGCCCTGTCCCGGGGAAAAAACCCGGAACGGCAGCAATAAAAGATGCCCCTCCTGAGAGAGGTAAAGCAGCAGCCCCTGACAAGAAAGCTCCTGCCGCATCGATTGAGCCTCCAGAGGCAAAGATCAGTCCGAAGCCTGAAATACCGGTGGGGCAGACAGCTCCATCGGTGGTGATGAGGCCGGGAGATGGTGAAGAGAAGAGCGTACCGCCCGCTAACGAGCAATCTCTGGATGAGTCTGGTGTTGAGAAAAAACCGGCAGCGTCCCCAATAAAAGATAACCAGCCAAGGAAAGACAGGGGGGTACCCCCGGAAGCGGAAGTTTCTGCCGCTCCGACCGAGTCTGCCTCCAAGGGTGATGCTGCCAGGAATGAATTGCCTGGAACTGCGGCTCCTGTGGATAGCAATCAGGAGGCTGCTAATCCCGCAATTGCAAAACCGGCAGCGGAAATTTCCGCCGCACCGGCTGAGTCGGCTTTTAAGGACGATCCCGAGGAAATCGTCGTCGAGATAATAGAGTCTGATGACAGTGAAGGTGTATCGAAGACACGCAACCAAGATTGATCAAAGCGGAGAAGGATACCCTTGCCCTTATTAAGTTTTATTTCAGGTTGAACCTGTCCCTGGCCCCGGAGACGATCTTTTCCGCCCCAGCCGGGCAGTTGCCGGGGGATCGCAGCCTTTCAGGTTGGCAGAAGCCCAGTTGCAGCCATTGCGGTCATCGACCCGCAGCCTGACCAGGGATTCGAAGTACAGTCCCTCCCCGAATCCGGCTTTCTTCTGTTCGGCGTTCAGGAAGAAGAGCAGTTCCTTTTCGGTCGCCAGTTTTCTTTCCACGATCAAACGCCCTTCTGGTTATCATTTGCCAGCTGCGGATATTCTTGATCGTCAAAGAGGCCGGTGGTACTAACCACTACTTTCGCCAGCGTGCTCCTCACTGGTTCCCTGGCCAATAACTATTGACCGGAGCCCAATTCTTCGACCGCGTTGATCAACTCGTCAAGGGACTTCATTTCGTCGAGTCGCTCTTTTGGAATAGCCGTCGCCAGCGGTTCCGGTCCCTTCAGGATTACCGGGCAGGGGAGCTCCATCTGGTATTTTTCCTCGAATTCATCCCGGTGCAGAAACTCCATTTCAATGGCGGTGCTTTCCCGGAACTCTTTCCATTTCTGGTTTTCGCTGAAATTGCCGAAGGTGAGGTCGCAGAGGTTGCAGGTATAGGTTTCCGGCTTGATGATCTTGTGGCCGATGTCCATCAGGGTGTTGAGTAAACCGCTGTCAGCATTGTAGACAAAGATAAGTTTCATCCGGATTTCCTCACTTTTGTAATGATTAACTGTGAGTCTGTTAATACTATAAAACCGAATCAGGGAAATGGTTATCTGTTCTTTTATTATTATTGACCCAGATCGTATTTTTCCTGAAACAGTTGATAGGCAATCGGCTCGGTGTTCTTGTAGCCGATTCTCTTTCTTCTTGCCTCATCCAGAAGATGATAGCTGACCGTAACTTCCAGAGCGGCATCTCTTTCGCTCAGGGATTTTCCCCAGCCAAAGGTGTAGATCCGTGGCTCGTTTTTAGGCAGACGGTTGTCCCAAAGATCAACGATAAAAGGTCGCCACATTATCGTCCGTTGCAGCTTATGGGTTTTCGTTTTAAGGATCTCGCCATCCTTGGCCCGGATAGTAAATTTTGCGGTCAGGTGTCGGTCCGGGGTGCCGGTTGGGAGGTAATGGGCGGCCCCGGTATTCGTTACGGTGAGGGTGGCTTTGCCTGTGCCATTAGACTGCCGGTCGATATCCAGGTCAATTTTGAGAGCTTTGCTCACCATTTCCTGGGTGTGGCCCCCCCGCCAGAGATGCATTCTTCCCCGGCGGGGTAGAGCACCAGTTGCCGCGGGTCTCTGGGTAACAGGCATATGGCAGTTGGCACAGTTTATCTCCGGCTGTTCACCTTCCCGGATTTCGGCCACCGTGCCGCAGGGCGGGATGCGGAAGAAGGTGTCCCAGAGGTCCCCCGAAACAACATGGCATTTGCGGCAAACCCCGATGCCTTTGGCCAGGGTCTTGTCCTGTTTGGTCGGGTGGGGTGCGTCGGTATCACCGTAAGGTCCGACAATAACCCCATCCCGGACATGACAAACCACGCAGGTCACCCCTTCCTGCTGTAATTCCCGATTAAAGTTTGGGTTTGGTTTCAGGATCGGTTTAAAGCGCGCTTTATCTTTAAAGCCCAGGACCAGGTTTTCCTGTTGATCCTGGAGAGGGATATGACAGTTAAGGCAGATCTGCTGGGATCCGTCAAAGACGGCATCTACCTGATAATATGGATCTGTCCAGGCTTGGGCGTGCATACTTCCCAGCCACTCCTGGAAGTGGTCCGGATGGCACTCGCCGCACTCACTGGCAAGGAGTGTTTCCAGGCCGGCAGGAACTGTCATCTCCATCGGCAGGGCGAATTTGTCATCTACCACGAAAATATTTATCGGCCGCAACATCCGCCAGGCGAGAAAAACCGTTAGCAGCACGGCCACGATCAGGAGCGCTTTATTTCGATTGAAAGATTTCATTTCATTTAACTTCTTTCTTCTTTATTAAATCCGGCGACCTT
>JBDLIW010000058.1:0-6295 GCA_039714695.1 Thermodesulfobacteriota bacterium
GTCCATCTGGCCATAATTACCGATGAATTCGGCAGCGTCCGGGGCCTTACCTCCCTGGAAGATGTCCTCGAAGAGATTGTCGGCGAAATCACCGATGAATCGGACCAACCGGAAAGCGGCTGGAATGTAATCGACGAAGGGACAATCATCGCCGACGCCAAGGTCGACCTTGATGAAATTGAAGAATATTTTCAGGTTGACCTGCCGGAAGGCCCGTATGAATCAATCGGCGGGTTGATAATTCACCAGCTGGGCCACCTGCCGGGCATTAAAACCTGTGTTCAGGTTGCCGACCTTTACTTTCAGGTTCTCGCCGCAACCCGCAGACGCATCATCAAGGTTAAGATTTCCAGAAAGCCACTTGGCTGATTTTGCAACCCTTTTGGTTACCAGTTCTTTACTCCACCGCACTTTTGGAATAAGGGTTGAATTTTCCGCCACTCTCCGGTTAGTCTGTCAGACTCCGATCAATCAGCAGTTAACAACCTAACCTCCCGGTGGTCCTTTTGAAGAAGATATCCGGCAGACAGATAATAGCAGCCGTTCTCTGCGGCCTGCTTCTTGCTCTTGCCTCGCCTGGCCAAAACTCCCTGGCCCCGGCGGTCTGGCTGGCCTTGGTCCCTCTTTTTTACGCCCTCTGCCAACGGGACACGACAATGCGTTCGGCCGCGGTTATCGGGCTGATCGCGGGTATCACTTACTACCCGCTGCTGCTCTACTGGATTGTCATTGTCCTGGAACAATACGGCGGAGTGCCGCTCTGGGGCGCCGTTCCGGCCATGCTCCTCCTGGCCCTGTATATGAGCCTTTACCTGGCCGCATTTTCCGCGCTCGTTCACCGTCTGCAGGGCAAATTCCCCCTGATCTGGTCGGCGCCGATCGCCTGGGTGGCGCTTGATTATCTGCGCTCCCTGCTTTTCACGGGTTTCCCCTGGTCGGATCTCGCCTACTCCCAGTTCAGAACTCCGCTGCTAATCCAGATATCAGACCTAACCGGGCACCACGGGGTGACTTTCCTGATTGTTATGGTCAACGCTCTGGTCTTCCAGGCTTTTACCGGGCGTAAAAAATCCACCACCAAACGTGATCTTGCCTTCCGGACCGCGATCATCCTGGTAATCTTTGTTCTGTCCTATAATCTGGCCAGAATAAAAAATGTTGCCGAGGAATTATCAGAGAACCCGACATTCGGGGTTGGTGTCGTCCAGGGCAACATCTCCCAGGGCCAGAAATGGCTGCCACAACTGCAAAGAGAAACTTTCCAGAAATATATCAGCCTTTCTTCTGAAATTATGGCCAGCAACAATCCTGCCCTTATCGTCTGGCCAGAAACCGCTATCCCTTTCTATCTCGCCGAATCCACCATCAAGGACGAAATCTCCAGATTGGCAGCAGCCAAAGAGGGACTAACTGTTCTGACCGGTGCTCCATACCGGGAGAAAGGGTCCACTGGATCGCCCACCAGATATTTCAATTCCGCATTTTTTATCAACGGCAAGGGCCTACGGCCTGATCATTACAGCAAGCAGCACCTGGTAATGTTTGGTGAATATGTTCCCCTCAAAAACTTCCTGCCCTTCCTGGCGCCACTGGTGGAAACGGTAGCCGATTTCACCCCCGGCAAGTTCCAGAAACCCGTTACTTGTCAGAATGTCGGAGTTGGAGTATTAATCTGCTTCGAAAGTATCTTCCCGACCCTGGCCCGCCATCAGGTAGAAAATGGTGCCGGGCTGCTGGTCAACCTCACCAACGATGCCTGGTACGGACGGTCCAGCGCTCCCTGGCAACACCTGTCAATGGCGGTTTTTCGGGCCGTTGAGAACCGCCGCAGCCTCGCCCGCTCGGCAAATACGGGCATCAGCGGTTTTATTGACCCGTTGGGGCGAATGCATGAATTGTCACCCCTGTTTGAGGATTTCTCGGCATACAAGGAACTGCCATTGACATCCATCAAATCAGTGTTCACCTTTTATGGGGGCCATCGCAGCGGGATAATTTGCCTGGTAGCCGCGCTTTTACTGACCGCACTTGCCAGCAGAAAAGAAAAGAGCCTTTTATAAAAAGCCTTTATTGTTTTAATTCTTAAGGAGAAAGACACCATGTCCGCCGAACTCAAACAGAAACTCCAGGACCTTCAAGACCGTTTACTTGCCCTGCGGAGTCATCTTTGAATTAGATCGCAAGAAGGAACGCATATCAGAACTTGAAGCCGAAACCCTCGTCCCGGGTTTCTGGGATGATCAGGAAAAAGCCACGACTGTACAAAAAGAGCAGGGAAGGCTCAGCGCTCAGGTAGAAAACTGGGAAGAAGGCCAGGCCACCTGGGAAGAGGCAGAGGTGTTGCTCGAACTTGCTATCGAGGAAGGTGATCCCGAAACCGCAAATGAGACTGGATCTCTTCTTGCCGAACTTGACAAGCGGGTGGCCTCATCCGAACTTGAATGCATGTTCTCCGGCGAGCACGATGAGAACAACGCGATGCTCACCATCCATGCCGGGGCCGGGGGCACCGAAGCCCAGGACTGGGTCAGCATGCTGCTGCGTATGTACCTGCGCTGGGCCGAAAGCAATGATTTTCAGACCGAGATTCTCGACCAGCTAGCCGGGGACGACGCCGGGGTGAAAAGTGTCACCATTATGATCAAGGGACTCTACGTTTACGGCTACCTTCGCTCTGAGATGGGGATTCATCGACTGGTCCGTATTTCTCCATTCGATGCCAGCGGCAGAAGACATACGTCCTTTGCCTCGGTTTTCATATTCCCCGAGCTTGACGACGACATCAATGTCGAAATTAACGAAAAAGATCTACGGATAGACACCTACCGGGCCAGCGGTGCCGGCGGCCAGCATGTAAACAAGACAAGTTCCGCAATTCGCATCACCCATCTACCTACCAACATTGTTGTCCAGTGCCAGAACGAAAGATCTCAGCACCGCAACAAAGATACCGCGATGAAAATGCTCAAGGCCCATCTCTACGAGAGAGAAAAAAGGTTGCAGGAGGAAGAACAGCAGGACCTCCACGGTGACAAGAAGGGTATCAGTTGGGGCAGCCAGATCCGTTCATATGTCATGCAGCCATACCGCCTGGTCAAAGATCACCGGACTAATCTTGAAGTCGGTAATGTCGACAAAGTCATGGATGGAGATCTGGAACCATTTATCAAGTCATATCTATTATGGCAGGGGGGGAAGGTTTAAGCAAATAGTTCTCCGGAGAAGATAACCGGCAGACGACCGCATTCGGAGAACATTATTCTTAACCCTGATTTCATGTTGTTTTCAATCAGCTTACCGGGCGGCCAATGAAAGAGAGCCTCTGTGCAAAATGCGGGGCCTGCACCTCGGTGTGCCCGGTCTACCAGGTAACAGGCAAGGAGACTTTGACCGCCCGCGGCAGAATCCACCTCCTGGAAAAACTCGCCGCCGAAAAACATTCGCGGGATTACCAGCAGATATTTTCCAAGTGTCTGCTTTGTAATGCCTGCCGCAGTTCCTGCCCCAGGCAAATTGATCTGCCGGCCATGGTTATCGAGGCCCGGCAAAGTTTCCCCCGCCTTTCAGGCAATGGTTCATTTAAGGGCATGCTGCTGAAACACTGCTTAGAGCACCAGGCGATCCTTGCCGGGCTTGGCGGCTTAGGCAAGCTTTCCACCCCGCTACACAAGCTGTTGCCGGCAAATAGCGGCCTGCGCCTGAAACTGGGGCTTATTGATGAAAATAGCCCGGGGGCAGAAGTTCCGCCTGATCCTGTCGAACCAGACAGCCCCATAGACAACCCCCAACTAGCGATCTTCCCCGGATGTCTGGCCCGCCACCTCAAACCGGAAATAACTTCCGGGATGATCAGCCTGCTTTCCTCTTTTGGTAAAGAGCGCGTAACCATCCCGAAGGAGCAGGTGTGCTGCGGGATGGCCAGCCACAATGGTGGTGATCTCGAAGCAGCCCAGGATCTGGCCCGAGAAAACATTTCTGCCTTTGGGGATAATGATCTGCCGATAGTTGTTCCCTGTGCGTCCTGCCTTGCCCAACTTAAAGATTATCCGGCTGTACTTGGAGAAGATGACGAGTGGCGATCGCTGGCTGAAAAATTCGCCGCCAGGGTAACGGACCTTTCCTCTTTTCTGGCTGCCGACAACCATCTCCCTCCCCCACGCTCTGCGGCCAAAGCCCCGTTAAAGAGAGTTGTCTACCACACCCCTTGCCACCTTCGTTATCAGGACTCTGCGGCCGCCGCAACCGGGCAACTCCTCAAACGTCGCCCCGACATCGAGCTTATCGAACTTGACAACACCCCCCATTGCTGCGGCTTTGGCGGGTTATTCAATCTTGCCCACCCGAAATTATCTGACCGGATAGCGACAGACCTGATAACCGAAATAATAGCCGCAGATCCGGATATCGTGGTCACGGACTGCTCCGGCTGCCTTATCCAGCTCCACCTGCAACTATCTGCCCGGGGCAGCAGGATAAAAGCCCAACATCTGGTTTCGCTGTTAACCGGGCCAAAATGACAAATTAAAAATCTTCGCTTCTTCCGGCTTGCAGAAACGGTCACGAATATTATAGTTAGTAATAACAGCAGTCATCCGACCTCTGCTGCCTGGTCATAACAATGACCTCAGGACGTTTAATCCCCTATAAAAAGGAGAATTTCATGAAGCATATCTTCCGTATCCTTCTCTCCCTGATGATTCTGTCATCCTTCCTGGCCGGTAGTGTTTCGGCCAGTGTCGAATGGCGGACGGGAGGCAGTATCAAAACAGGAACACCGCCGGTTGACCTGGCTGTGACCGCCGACGGCAAGTTTACCTTTGTGCTTACCAAGGGTGGCGAACTGCAAATATACAGCGCCTCCGGAAAGTTGTCCGACACCATCACGGTTTCGGCTGATTTTGATACCGTAGCCACCGATGGTTCCGGCAGCCGCGTATATCTGGGCAGCAGCAAGAATAGTACCGTCCAGGAGCTCAGGATCACCCATCGGGCACAGTTCAGCGAAGTCGGCTCCCCTTTTCTCGGGAAAAGCGATGCGCCGGTAGTCCTGGCCGTCTTCAGTGATTTCCAATGACCTTACTGTGCGCGGATTGGTCCGCTAGTCGAGCAGTTGCTCGAAAAAAATCCCAAAACACTCAAAGTTCTTTACAAATCATTTCCACTGAGCAGCCACAAACTTGCCAGACCCGCCGTTGAAGGGGCACTGGCAGCCGGCAAACAGGGGCGCTTCTGGGAGTTCCACGACAAGGTCTTTGAATTTCTTAATACAAGGAAACTTAACGAGCAGAGCCTTGGCCAACTCCCCATTGATATGGGGCTGGACATGAGCCGCTACCTGAAAGACATGAAGAGTCCTGAAATAAAAAGGGTGATCGACCGGGACATGAGAGAAGGGCGAAACTCGGGAGTACGGGGTACCCCTTCACTTTTTATCAACGGCATCCGCGTTAAAGACCGCTCACCTGCCGCACTGCAGAAGATGATCGACGACGAGCTTAAAAAGGCTAAGGCCAGGAAAAAGAAATAATCGTCCTGTCTGATAATCTTATTTAAAAAACTGCCGGGCTTCATTCATGTTGCCCGGCAGTTTTTTTGAAGGGAATCCGTGCCTGAGATAAAACTTAACTTCGATGACAATGAAGCGGCCTTGCTGCTCTATGGCGACCTGAACCGTAACCTCTCCCTGATCGAAACCGCCATGGACGTCACCATTGAAGTCCGCGGCACGGAACTTTCGGTCAAAGGGCTTGAGCACGACCTGAATCTGGTCACCAAGGCCCTGAATCAGCTCTACGAAATAATCATCACCGGCTACCCCATTTATCAAAGGGATATTGCCTACGCCTTAAGAATTCTCAGCAGGACTCCCGATGCAAACCTGAAGGACATCTTCCAGGACCAGGTATTCATCTCGGCCCACCAGGGCGTGATTTCACCCAAAAGCGTTAACCAGAAAAACTATATTGAAGCGATCAGGCATAACGATATCGTTTTCGGGATCGGCCCGGCCGGCACCGGCAAGACATATCTGGCTGTCGCCATGGCTGTTGCCTCATATACCGCCAAACAGGTCAAAACCATAATCCTGGCCCGCCCGGCGGTGGAGGCCGGAGAACGACTAGGCTTTTTACCGGGAGACATGGTTCAGAAAGTCAACCCCTACCTGCGACCGCTCCACGACGCCTTATACGATATGCTGGGCGTCGATAAAACGTCGGCCCTGATCGAACAGGGGACCATCGAAATAGCCCCCCTGGCATTCATGCGCGGCCGTACCCTGAACGAAGCTTTCGTA
>JBDLIW010000059.1:0-6289 GCA_039714695.1 Thermodesulfobacteriota bacterium
GCCACCTCACTCATCGGGGCCAGGATCGGCAGCAAGCCATTTTCGTCCTGGACGGTTTCATAGGCAAGCGCCCTGATCCGGCTGTTTAAAAGTTTATCGGTCAGCTGGGGCAAAGGGGCCAGGTGAAGGTAAGTGAAAAGGAGTAAGCCTTCCCTCAGGTAGCGATATTCCGGCTCAAGGGGCTCCTTGACCTTGAGGACCATTTTCGCCGTATTCCAGACCTTATCGGCGCCAGCAACGATTTCCGCCCCGGCCTTTTCAAAATCACCATCCTCAAGGCCACTACCCAAACCGGCCCCCCGCTCAATAACAACCTTGTGCCCCCTGGCGGATAAAACTGCAACTACCGAAGGGACAATCGCAACCCGGTTTTCCTGCTCTTTAATTTCTTTAGGTATGCCAATAATCATTATTGTTGAGCGAATCTTTCAGATCGGCAGGATGTGGATCTCTTTTCTGACCGGATGGGAACCCTTCAATAACAATCCCTTACGACCATCGATACTGATCTCGTCACCAAATTTTATTTCATAGCCGGCAATCTCGGCCCGCTCTTCTGTTTCGTAGACCTTCAGGGCATTTAGGCCAACGGCGCAGGTTTTTTCCAGTCGGAGGGTCACCACCGAAGCGTGAGAGGTCTGTCCCCCGCGGGCTGTAAGCAGGCCGTCAGCCATGGAAATATCCTTTATATCCTCCGGCACCGTATCCTGGCGAATCAGGATTAAGGGAGTTTTGGGGTCTTCCTCCCGCAAACGGTCAATATTCTCAGCCGTAAATACCGCCCGGCCGGACATGGCGCTACCGCTAACCCCGATGCAGTGACCGAGAATATGGGGCTTGATATCGCAGTCAAAAACAAAGAAGCTCTCCTTTTTCTTGATGGTAATCATGTCACGGGTCTGCAGCAGGAAAAGATCGTCGGCCGCCGGCCCTTCAAAAGTAAATTCAATCTCCTGCGGATTCCAGCGTTTCTCGTAAACCAGCTCCCGGGATATCTCCAGCAACCTCCCGTATATTTCCGGGAATTTCATCTCCAGGGACATTGCCCCATCCCTGCCATCCAGCTCCGCCTGCTCCACGGAAACAGGATAAGTGGCAACCAGACCACTGACAATATCCTCACCCTGATCGCCAACAGCGTAATCCCCCCAGAGCGCCACGCGCCGGACCTTGCGGTAGGGATGAGCGGTAAACAGCACTCCGCTCCCCGAATTCTCACCAAGATTACCGAAGACCATGGTCTGCACTATTACTGCCGTCCCCCAGTTGTCGGAAACATCCATCAATGACCGGTAGTCCCTGGTTTTGTCGGTGTCCCAGGACTGCATTACCATTTCCACCGCCCCGACCAGCTGCAGCCAGGGATCCTCCGGAACCTCGATCCCGTTATCAATAATGTTCTGCCGGTACTCAAGGGCCAACTCCTTCATCTGGTCTGCTGAGAACAGCATCTTCACCTCGACCTTGTGCCTGGCCTTGGCGCCATCCATCAGAGCCTGGAAATTTTCCCGGCCCATCCCGTCGGTCATCGCCCAAGATTGGAGAAACCGCCGATAATTATCCCAGGCCAGATATTCCTGGCCACTGCTCAGGGCAACACCCTCGATGATTTCCTCATTGAGGCCGACGTTATGGATGGTAGCCATCATGCCCGGCATCGAAACGGCCCCGCCGCTTCTCACTGAGAGGAGGAGAGGGTTTTCCGGATCACCGTATCGCTTGCCGGTCAGGGACTCTATCCCATTTAGGGAGTCTCTTACCCTGGCCATGAAATCATCGCGTGCCTTATCGAATTTCCTGATCACCGGCCAGCAGCGGAAAATCTCGGTAGTAATTACAAATCCCGGTGGCACCGGCATCCTGTCGGCCGCCAACTGAGTCAAGTTAAAGCCTTTATTGCCAAGGAGAATGATATTTTTACTGAACAGGCCGCGATGGTTCAGGGAGCCGATAACCTTGTCCTGATTGTAGGTCATCAAGAGGTCCAGGGTTCTTTCATCCAGAATATTTTTCTGCTTCTCAAGGGTCTGATAAACCCTGGTGATAAAATTATCCAGCAACTGCAGACCAAAGGTGCCGGCAATCAGGTCTCGAAGAAAAGATTCCGATAGCCGGTGAATACTACCGGTGGTGTCTTCATCTCTCCAGAGTGACCTGTATTTTGCCAGCAGATTATCCTCCCCGGTACAGATCTGCGGCACGATTATCGAAAGGTTGTTCTCATGTATATTGGTGTAATAAGCATAAATAACATCCTTGACCCCTTCGGAAAGGCCCCGGAATATATCCAGATACTGGGTATAGGAAAAACGCTTAATGCCAATGGAACTGGACAATAGAGAAAGCTGGGTTTCAAGCCGACGGCTGGTGATTCCGTCAATCTTTAAGGCCCGCAAATAAATGCGGAGACACTTGATGATCCGCAAAAAAGTAGCCCGGGTGATAAACGAAAGGTTGACGGTTTCCGGCAATTTCTCCAGATAAATATTAGCCAGGTTTTCCAGCCTGAAAGTAAGGCCAAGGGCATCAAATTTCAACTCCCGATATCGACCGTAAACCGACGGGATATCTACGGCAATATGGCGTTTGTGATAGATATCCTCTTTGGCCTCGAACTGTTCCTCGCTGAGGATGATCTCCTTGAGTCCTTCCAGCCGGTCCAGCAGGGCACTAAGACAGTTCAGGGTGTCACAATTCTCAAGGTCGGCAAGCAGATCGTCCATCTCCGGGAAACCGCTGTTGGCCGCCTGTTCAAGCTGCATCCGCAGTTCCTGAAAGCCCAGGTTATATTTCTGGTTGACCAGTTTGAGCATCTTGACCAGCAGGGTAAAACGTCTGGTTTCACTTTCGGCAAGATCACTCTGCCGGGCAACAAAATTCTCCAGGCGACGCTCATCCCAGTCGAGAACCAGCTCGATGCTATGAACGCCCTTCATCGCCATAGCTCTCTGCATCAGGGTATGAAGGTCATCGACATAAGGCCCGGAGGTGGCAATCTGGGAAAGCACTTCTTCGGGCAGATAATGGGTCAGGACCGTCTTGTCCAGCGAATACCAGAAGTCGAAGATCGCCGTGATAAATTCAACAATCAGGTTGCTGCTCTCCACATGGCTCTGTTTGCGCAGGAAGTGGATCAACAGATCCCGCCGCTGGTGGATCTCGTCAATCTCGGTTGAAACATCGCGCAGCAGCCCTTCGGCACCGATCTCATTGAAGAACACCGGCATCAACTTGGCAAACTGCTTGACGAGATTGAAAACCGGCTCAATCGGATGATTAAGCAACCGACTGATATCGCGCTGGAACAGATCGGTATCCTTAACGCAGGTTCCGGAAAGTTTCAGGTTGATGATCAGGGCCGAAAACAGGGTTGAACACCATTTGGGCTCCTGCATTATCAGACTGAGCCAGACCCGGATATTTTCCAGATGGGAGGGGTTGTAAATGGGCTGCCATTCCTCATCGACCCCGCTTACCCGGGCATACTGAAAACCGAAGCGAACCGACTCCCAGAGAAAGGTCTCAACCAGACGACTGCTCTCCCGCTTGAAGACTTCGGCGCCCAGCACCTGAATGCACTGCATGGAGGTGTGAGGGTAACGCCGGACATTGGCCCTCAGGAGTTTAAAGGTGGTCAGCAGAAATGACTCTATCTCCTCAAAAGTCTGCTGCCGGATAAGCTGGATCAGGCTGCGATTAATTTCCCGCAAAGTCTCTTCATGGATAAGATAAAGCCCGGCCGTATCCATTATTCTGAATAAAAACAACAGCTTGCGATTCTCAGCGAAACGATCTGCCGAGTCAGTCAACGCCTCCCCTTCCACGACCAGTTTTTCCGGGATCTGTTTATAAAAGCGGACTATGTCCGTGTGGGCCGGCAATTCAAGCAAACTTTCAAGGGCCGCCTGCGGATCATCTTTCACTTTGATCCTGTTAGCCGAATCCAGATGTTCCCTGATCTGCTGGTGGGAGATGGCATTGAACAACCTGCCTGCCTGCCAGCCACTGCACAGATCGCCGCACTCGGCGGCAAACCACGGCTGGGGATCTTCCTCTTCCAGCCAGTATCCGTAATTAAGCTGCAAAATCTTCTGCATCAGACTGGTCAGCGGCTTAAAATCGTAGCCGCCCCGATCCCCGACCAGGTCAAGCATCATGGTGGCAATTTTCTTGATCGGGTGATGGCCCTGCACCATGAACAGCATGACATTATCCTCAAGCTGCTGAAGATTCATAAAACAGAAGCCCAGGGCATGCTCGTAGTCAGGAATTTCCTCCCGGTCCAGGGTGGCAATTGATTTTTCCAGATAGGCAAGAAGAGACTCCATGGCCATGGCCAGTTGCGCCTCATTCTTCTTGGTCTCCCCGATTGCCTTCAAAAAGAGTTCGCAGAATCTCTCCATGGCTTCGGGACCATTTTCGTGCCGCCGGTAATGATTCAGATTCTTAAGAACAAAGGCCCGCAATTTTGGGATAATTATGGTCCAATTCCGGAAGGGGTGGCTGATCTCGTAAAGGAGGTAATGGAGGTTTCGGGCAATGCCCTTGTATGGCTTGACGATTTCCTGCAACACCGCCAGCGAGGGGTCGATTTCGACCTCGCTCACTGCGGTTTCCATCAGGTTCGCTTTCAGCGCGTCTGATTCTATGACAGGTTTGACTTCTTCAGTCATGGCCCGGGGCTTTAGTTTTCTTTGACGAACAACTTCCTCTTAACAAGAAAGTCCATTGATCCTGAGCAGCATTGTTAGATTGCCACGTACGGCCGCACCCCGCAATGAAGAAATGGCGCTACTTCTTATTTTTCCCAATCCCGACCGGGTAATTAGCAGCCGGGGAACCCGTTAAAGAAGCTTCTGCCCCTCCATATGGAGGATAAGATCCAGCACCCGGTTTGAATAACCCCATTCATTATCGTACCAGCTAAGGATTTTGACCGATGAACCGATCACCTTGGTCGACATTGCATCAACCACCGATGAATGGGGGTTGCCCTGATAATCTATGGAGACCAGCGGCTCGTCGGAAAACCCCAGGAAACGGTTGCTCTCTTCCTGCAGGGCCTGATTGACCTCACTGATCGTGGTCTCCCGCTCAATCTCCATTACCACATCAACCACCGAAACATTAGGGGTCGGAACCCGAACCGCCAGACCATCAAATTTGCCCTTAAGTTCCGGAATGACCAAAGAAACTGCGGCTGCGGCCCCGGTCCTGGTCGGGATCATCGACATCGCCGCAGCCCGGGCCCGCCTCAGATCGGAATGGGGGAAATCAAGAAGTCGCTGGTCATTGGTATAGGCATGGACCGTGGTCATCAAGCCGCTCCTGATTCCGAAACGATCGAGGATAACCTTGGCTACCGGCGCCAGACAGTTGGTGGTACATGAAGCATTGGAGACGATATGATTTTCCGTCGAATCATACTCATCTTCATTCACCCCCATGACAATGGTTTTTACCTCACCCTTGGCCGGGGCTGAAATCACAACTTTTTTGGCTCCGCCATCCAGGTGGGCGCTGGCCTTGTCAGAATGGGTAAAAAGCCCGGTTGATTCTATCACGTAATCAACCCCGATCTCTCCCCAGGGAATATCCGCCGGGTCACGGTGATTGAAGATTTCAACTCCACGATCCCCAACCGCCAGACCCTTTTCAGCAGCCGCAACATCGGGTCCGTAGGTACCCATCACGGAATCATATTTCAGCAGGTGGGCCAGGGTCGTTTTATCGGTAAGATCATTGATGGCAGCGATCTCGATATCATTGAATGTACTATCCAGGTCACGGGCCCTGAAGATGGACCTGCCGATCCTGCCAAAGACGTTGATCCCGACTCGAACTGTCATTTTCTCTCTCCTTGATTGG
This sequence comes from Thermodesulfobacteriota bacterium, assembly GCA_039714695.1. Taxonomy (GTDB): domain Bacteria; phylum Desulfobacterota; class Desulfobulbia; order Desulfobulbales; family JAGXFP01; genus JAGXFP01. Next base: position 5,869 of record JBDLIW010000059.1, read on the forward strand.
CTACATTATAAGGGTACAACCAGAGTTTTCAGGGGCCTTTGCCACCCTGTTCATCGCCACTACCATCATCCCTGCACTTCATACAAAGCCAGGCTGCAACAACAACTATCGTCGCCCCCAGCCAGCTTAACAGAGCCCAGTCAAGGATATCGTATCCCCGCAAAAAACTTACCAGCAGAATGGCAACAATTGCCGCCAGGGCAGCAAACTTACAACAGTGTTTCCTGAATTCCATGACTTGCACCTCAAAAACAGCCAGGTTCCGGCCCAGATAAAGGCTACCATGAAAATCGGGCAAAAAGGCAAGTTAATTTTTATTAGAATAAGGATCTAAAGGGAAAACCGGTGCTATATAATTTCCTTGGCTGACAACCTACTTCTGTTTCTTCGCCATCTTCATCGCCTTGCTATATAGCTTAAG
>JBDLIW010000060.1:0-6274 GCA_039714695.1 Thermodesulfobacteriota bacterium
TTGAGAACCAGGTAATCGACGATCTGGGAGACCCACTGGTCGACCGGTATGATAGCTTGTTGAAACAGATCGGTCCAAAGAGACGCATCCATATCTCAACCCTCCTTCAGGTCGGGACCCGGTCTATCCTTCATCCTGCCAACTAAGTGCATGATCAAGTCAGAGGGTTTCAGATCCCAACTTTTACGCTGGCGTGAATCCCGAGCGATGCCCTGGATGGTCCTATCCACGATTATGGCCAGCAGTACAATGCCCAAACCACCCACTGCGGCGATGCCTACCTCCAGCCGACCGATGCCTGCCAGGACCATGCGCCCCAGCCCGGCCACAGAGATCATGGAGGCAATGACGGTCATGGATAGAGACATCATCACAGTCTGATTCAGACCGGCCAGAATGGTTCGATTAGCCAGAGGTAACTCCACCTTCAGCAAAATCTGGAGCGGTGTGCTGCCAAAAGCGGCGGCGGCCTCCACCAGATCGCTTCTTACTTGCCGAATTCCCAGATTGGTCAGGCGGATCAGTGGGGAAACCCCGAAGATGGTCGTAACGATAACCCCCGGGGCATTACCAATACCGAAGAACATAACCACCGGTACCAGATAGACAAATGACGGCGTGGTCTGCATGAAATCTAGAATCGGGTGCAGAATCCGATCCAGACGATCACTTTTAGATGCCAGGATGCCCAGCGGAAGGCCGATGATAGTGCACAGGCACAGGGCGGCAAGTACGATGGAGAAAGTGGTCATGGCCGCCTGCCAGGCACCGATTAAACCCAAGCCGATCAGGGCGGCCAAAACCATAATTGACACGCTCAGCCCCGCACCTTGCCAGACCAAAATAAAGGCTGCTGAAATAAAGAGCAGAGGGTGGACGGAACGCAGCCCCTGCTCAAAAGCCACCAGCATAACCTGTACCGGATGCTGCACCAGGATCAAAAAGCTCCTGAATTGAATAACCAGGTAGTCCAGGGCGGACTGAACCCAGTCCCCGAAGGGAATGCTCAGGTAGTCAAATGGATAGAGCAATACATCCCAACCCATGGTTTAGAATCCTTTATTTCAGATCATGGAATCGTTTGGACCGCGGAGGCCGGGCAGCCTCCACGGTCATTTGACGAAATTACTTGGCCGCTTTCAGGGCCGCCGCAAGCCAGGCGTCGAATTGAGCCTGGTGGGCCTTAATCCAGGCTTCGGCATGCTTTTTAGTGTCCGCTTCGGTCTTTTCACCCCCGAAAACCTTGTGGGCCTCGGCATTGAGATCGGCTACTGTAATTTTCGCCTGGGCCAAAAATTCAGCTGCGGCCGGATTTTTCTCCGCAAATTTAAGGTTGGCCAGTACAAAATTGTTGTTGGATACAAAGCCGGGGTTACGACCGTTGGCCAAAGTGGTGTCTTTGGAAGCTCGTTCTCCAGGCAGAGTCGTAAAAGGCACTTCAACCCAGACCACGTCGGCATCGGGTTTGAGTGTGGACAACATCCAGGCCGGCGTCCAGGCATAGAAGAAGATGGGTTTGCCCTCCTTATAGCGGGCAACAGTGTTGGCCATCAGGGCGAAGTACTGCCCCTTGTCCTGTTGGATGTGATTTTCCATTCCATATTCTTTGAGATGGTGGTTAATCACCTTCTCACAACCCCAGCCGGGATTGCAGGCGGTCAGGTTGGCTCGGCCATCGCCGTCGCTGTCAAACAGCTTCCTGATCTTTTCATCCTTGAATTGTTCCATTTTGGTGATGCCGTGCTTATCCGCGGTGGCTTTGTCAATGAAGTAGCCCTGCAGGGAACCGGTGTACATGGGACCCAGGCGCTTGAGTTTTTCATCGCCACCTGACTTGTTGTAGTAGGCTTGGTGCAGCCCATCCCAATGCACCGCAGTGAAGTCGGCATCGCCCTGGCCGATAGTCACGTGGATTACGGCATAGGAGGCGGTCTGCAAATCCTTGACTTTGTAACCCAACTCTTCCAGTCCGGTTTTCAATATCTCATAGATCATGGCTTGATCGGGCCGGCCGGTACCGATCGGCTGTACCGAAACCCCTTCACCCGGTTTGGTTCCAGAGGCCGTCGCAGGTGCCGCGACGAACAGCGACAGAACTAAGATTAGACTGAACATTCCGATTTTACGCCATATTACGTAATTCATACTCTCTCCTTTGCAAGTAATTAGTCCATTATGATTCTATTGATCCGGCCCACCGCCGTGATCAAAGCCCCATATCCGGTTTGGTGGTCTCCACCAGAATTGTCTTATAATGCGGCTTGGGAAAGGCGAAAAAGAACACCAGCTTTTCATCGCTGTCGTTTAGGATCGCGTGTCTGGCTCCAGGGCGCATCATAATGCCGGTTCCGGGAGTGCCGTCGATAACCTCGTCATCAACCCGGAACCAGGAGCGTCCCTCCAGAACGTAATAGCACTCCGAAGCGTTCTCGTGATAATGCAGGAGGTGATACTCGCCGGCGTCCAGCTCGGCAATCCCGAAGATGAGATCATCAGAGTCCTCTCGACCAATAATCCGATGCCACCTGATTTTGTCCGGCAGCCAGCGCTCATCACCTCCGTGATAAAAGGAGGCATTTTCCATCGTCCACCACGATGTGATATCCTGAGCTCTCCCCCAATTTTTCATACATGTCTCCTTTTTCAATCAACACCGCCTCGGGTCTCAGCGCTGCAGTCCGCCCATATTTCAACCCGTCGAACCACCGGCCGTACAGGCCTTCAGGATGTGGTCCAGCACCTTTTGCTGCTGCGGGTTGAGCGCATCCGGCTGGGAGCGCTCCAAGAGCTGTTTCACGCGGCAGCCCAATCTGTGGTTAAGGTCGGGACGGCCATCACCGTCCCAGTTCTCATAGCTGCGCCTCTCCATCAGGGGTGAATCCCACAGTCCCCGAAAATTTTGCATGGTCTCCGGACTGGTCAGGTAACTACCGTCCACTCCGGCCCGTTTGATCTGCGCCATTACCGATTCCGCCGAACCGGCGGAGAGCCTTTTGCCGGCACGGCGCATAAAAGAAGCGATTTCATTACAAAAAAGCAAGGTTTGATAGCTGGTGGCCAGGCCATTGTCCAAAAAGCCCACATCATGGATCAGGTGTCCGCCGCTTAAAATGGCGAAGATAAGCGAAGAGGTCATCTCGGCGGCCGCTTGGGTATCGAACAGCTTGGCGCTGGTACAGCCGCCGGTTCCCCACACCGGCAGGTTGTAGTGCCGCCCCATCTCGGCCAGGCCACTGCACAAGAGGTTGAACTCGGGCCCGGCGTAATTCATCAGACCGGTGCGCATGTCCATGGTGGCCCCTACCCCGCCCATGATCAGAGGTGATCCCGGTCGGTGCAGTTGCCCGATGGTGATGCCGGCCAGGTTGTTGGCCACCAAAAGGGCCAGTGTGCCGCACAGATCTATGGGGCTGCTGGCTCCGGCCATCTCGACCGGCGCCACCACCACCGGAATGCCCCTTTCAGCTGTAAAGAGCAGCCGATCCAAGGAAAAGTCGGGAAACCTAAGCGGTGGTATGCCGGTGGCCGAGGTGATCCAAAATGGTTTTTCAGCCAGGGCCTCATCCCCCCCGACGACCGCAGTGCACATCTGGTGGACATCCTGCATCCCGGCCATGGAGAGCGGGGCCAGGTAAAACGGTTTGGCCGAATTACATATCACTGCATGGGCTGAATACCGGTCAGCAATGTTGGGGGGCCGGTCGGAGATTGTCCAGGCGCCCACCACATCCAAGTGGTCCAGTTGATTCATCAACCTGGCATATTCACATGCGTCTTCATAGCTGATGGAACATCTCAGACCGGTTTCATCATCAACCAGGTAAACCACATGCAAAGCAGCCAGCAGGCAGTAGGTATCCGCCCCCAGCTCGACCACGGGGTCGCCGTCCCGGGTGTATAGGGCAATTCCTGCCGAAGTGTCGGCCAGGGCCTGTTCCACCAGTTTGGGAGGAATCAGCATGGCCTCTTTGTTACCTTCACGGCAGCCGGCCGTTAAAAGCAGCTCCCGAACTGCCGCATGGGTGATCATTACCCCCACCTGCTCCAGGATATCCAAGGCGCTCTGGTGGATCAGCTTCCTATTCACCATGTCCAGGACCGACAGATTCAGCCTGCGGGGCGGAGTACTCAATCCGCCGTTTTGTTCACTCGGCCAAATCATCCCGAATAACCCATGTCGCGTGACAGCTTTTGGGCCGCCTCGGTGATCAACTCTATGTACATAGCTTGATTGCACTTTTCAAAACGCGGGCTGAGCAAACCCACTGACAGGCCGGCGATAATCGATGCCTTATGGTCGTAAACCGGCGCGCCCACTGAGACCACACCGGGGGTGGGATCCTCACGGGCGATGTGGTATTCATCCTGCCTGATCTTCTTCACCTGCTTAAGCAGGGTGCCAACATCCTGCACCGTGTGTTCGCCCAGGCGAGGCAAGCCGGTCCTGACAGCCCACTCGGAGATTTCCGAATCACTCATTCCCACCAGTATCATCATGGGCGCAGCGCCAACATGCAGAGGTAAACGACCACCGATAGGGGTGCCGACCAAGCTGCCCAGCTTGCCTCCCTTGACCCGCTCGACCATGAGCGCTTCGTCATTACTGCGAATCATCAGATAGACGGTATCCATTGTCTTGATCATGATATCGGTCATGTACGGCAGGGCCAGCTTGCGCAGGTCTAGCTGGGAAATAAAGCGGCTGCCGTACTCGAACAGGCGCGGCCCCAGGCGATAGGTCCTGGCTGATTCGGATTTAGACACCAGGTCCAGGTGAACCAGAGTGTTTAAAATCCGGGCTACCACGGTTTTATTAAGGTCGGCCAGAGCCGTGATATCTTTTAAGGAAAGGTCAGTGCGCCCGGCCTCAAAGGCATCCAGGACCTGAAAAGCTCGTAAAATGGTCTGGGCCAGGTTTTTGTTGGGGGCATGGGAACTGTCATTCGTGCTGTTGGATTCTGTTTTCATTGCTTTTCCTATTAATTCCGATATACGGACCATCATATCTAAATTCGTACTTATTTTACACCACACTCCGCTAAAGATGTCAAGTTCTTTTCGCGGGTTTGTTATCTATTTATATTATTAAAAAACATATTGTTAACCTTCGACTGGTTTTTTGTTTGACAAACAGTAAAAATTTGCTATATAATCCGTATATAATTGTTTAGGTTCTATTATCGTAACTTTATTTATCTGTGATTTGCCTTCACCCTGGAGACTGAGGCCTTAAATCACCCATTTATCGTGGCCGACCAGAGGCGAAGGAGGATCTTCTGCCCATAGGGGGAGTTGCAATGTCGATGAGCCAATCGCTCAAACAACCCACGGAAGGCTTCCTGAGTACGGACGAACAGAAAGATCCACATCCCATTGAATGCAAGAATTTGTGGAAAATTTACGGGGAAGCTGCCGACAAATCCTTAAGTGCGATCAAATCAGAAGGCCTGAGTAAGCAGGAGGTCAAGGACCGCTTCGGGTGCGTCATTGGAGTGGCAGGCGCAAGTTTTAAGGTTAGCAGAGGTGAAATATTCTGTGTCATGGGTTTATCCGGCAGCGGAAAATCTACCCTGCTGCGCCATATCAACCGGTTGATCGAGCCTACCGCTGGCCAGGTGTTCATCAACGGATCCGACATCAACCGCTTGGATGATAGCAGCTTGCGCCGGTTACGGGCGGAAAAAATCGGTATGGTCTTTCAGAATATGGCCCTGTTTCCTCACCGCACTATTGAGAGCAATGTGGCCTACGGCTTGGAGGTCAGAAAGGTGGACAAGGCCCAACGTAATCAGGCCGCTAGACGAGCTTTGGCCCTGGTGCAACTGGATGGCTGGGAGAGCCATTACCCGGACGAGCTGTCGGGCGGAATGCAGCAGCGGGTAGGATTGGCAAGGGCCCTGGCGGCCGATCCCGAGATCCTGCTCATGGATGAACCCTTCAGCGCTCTTGATCCCTTGATCCGACGCGAGCTGCAGGATGAATTCCTGAACCTTTCAGCGCGCCTTAAAAAAACCACCATTTTCATCACGCATGACCTGGACGAGGCCATCCGGCTGGGCAACACCATCGCCATCATGAAAGACGGGTTATTGGTCCAGATCGGTACTCCGGAAGATATTATCACCAAGCCGGCTGATGATTATGTGACAAAGTTCGTTTCTGGTATCTCCAAGCTGCATCTGGTCCACGCTCATACCGTCATGTACCCGCTGGACTTCTATAAGGTCCATCGCCCTGATGAAGATTTTGTGACCTTGACCAAGGTGCAGGCGGA
>JBDLIW010000061.1:0-6247 GCA_039714695.1 Thermodesulfobacteriota bacterium
TTAAACCTAAGCTGACCTGTCTTGAATTTACGTCGAGAGATCGAATAAGAGGGTGGTGAACCGATTCTCAATCCCTGCAACAATCCATCTTAAGAAATACTTCGACAATTTTTGGATCAAAATGGCTGCCGGCCCTTGATCTGATATGCTCACAGACTTTTTCTTTCGACCAAGGCTCGTGGTAACGCCTTTTGCTGGCCAGGGCGTCCCAAGTGTCGGCAATGGCAAAGATTCGGGCTGCCAGGGGGATATCTTCTCCTTTAAACCCATTAGGGTAACCGCTGCCGTCCCAGCGTTCATGATGGGCGCAGGGGATCTCCAGGGCAGGTTTCAGGTACTCGATTGACGACAGCATTTCGAAGGCATGTTGAGGATGCTCGCGCATCTCCCCACGCTCATTCTCTGTCAACTCACCCTCTTTCATCAGCACCGTGTCGGATACCGCCATCTTGCCAATATCATGGAGCAGGGCTCCTCTCCTGAGGTGGACAAGCGCTTCCTCGGACATTCCCATCTCTTTGGCAATATCCCTGCTCATTGCCGCGACCCGCTGACTGTGCCCCTCTGTTTCCTGGTCCCTGAGGTCCAAAATGTGGCTCCAGCCTTCAATAGTGGAGTCATAGGCCTGAACCAGCTCATAATTGCTGCGCTCCAGTTCCTTGTTGATTTCATTTAGTTTTTGTTCGTGGGCGGCAACCTGGTTCAATGCCTGCAGGGTAATCCTGGTGATTATCAAGACAAAAAGCCCGCCGCCCAGAAAAACGCTGGCGGTAAGAATCTCCAGGGGAAAGTCAAGCTGCTTGATCTGGATGATAAGGAACAGAAGGTAGCCGGCCAGGAAAAATAACATCAGACCGGAAATCAGCCGCCACTTTGGAAAAAGCTCGCGGGGGATTCGTCCCGCGTTCTTTAATTGGAGAAACAGGGAGGCACTAATGAATAGTGCACCGGCAAGAACTGCGACAATTATGAGCAACGTAAGGGGCACCATGCATTCCTGTATATTCAATTGCCGAAAACAATACAAGTTATCATTGGGCGGCAGTTTATCTTGGCTGAGAAAAGGAGAAGCCATCTCCGGTAATGAAGATGGCTTCCTTGATGGATGATCTTATATGGGGAAGAAGTGCAGTTTTAAAACTGCGTAATTTTTATTTCCCTGTGGAGAAATTGAAGCCGGAATAAACGTTCACTCCTTTCAGAAGCATCAGGGCAGTGCGAAGCTGGTTGTCTTTGGCAATATCTTCCTTGACCTTGGCAACTTCCTTTTCGGCTTTCTCAAGGGGGCTCATTTCCTTGCCGTTGTTATTCTCTTTCTTGCTTTCATCCGGTTTGTCGCCGTTTTCAATATGATGCTTCAGGTCTTTCTCCCGGAGAAAAGAGCGTGATTTCTTGTCTTTGTCTTTTTCAACCTGGGCAATTTTCTCGACAATGATGTCCGGTTCAATACCCTTGGCCTGAATGGATCTGCCGCTCGGGGTGTAGTATCTGGCGGTGGTCAGGCGCAGGCCGGCCCCGTTGGTCATCGGAATAATGGTCTGCACCGAACCCTTGCCGAAGGTCTGGGTGCCGACGATCAGGGCCTTCTTGTGATCCTGCAGGGCGCCGGCGACGATTTCCGAAGCACTGGCGCTGCCTTCGTTGACGAGGACCACGATTGGGAAATCGTATCTGGTACTGTCGGGCCTGGCGTTATAAACGGTGTTCTGTTCCTTGACCCGGCCTTTAGTGGAAACGATTACCCCTTCCGAGATGAAGACATCGGAGATTTTAACTGACTGGGCCAGCAGGCCGCCTGGATTGTTACGTAGATCGAGCACCAAGCCGGCTATTCTTCCTTTGCTGGTAAGATCCCTGAGGGCCGCCTTGAAATCCTTGGTGGTTTTTGACTGGAAGTTCGAGATCCGGATGTAGACATAGCCGGGATCAAGGACCTTGTATTTAACACTGTGCAGGGGGATAACGTCCCTGATGATCGTATAATCTTCCAGCTCCGACCAGCCCTCGCGGTGAACGGAGATAGTGACCTTGGTCTTTTTCGGGCCGCGAAGTTTCTTGACGGCCTCCATCAAGGTCAGGTCCTTGGTGAATTCCTTGCCTATTTTGATGATCTTGTCTCCGGCCTGGAGTCCTGCCTTGTAACCTGGAGTGCCCTCAATAGGCGAGACAATGGTCAGTACGGAATCACGGATGGTGATTTCAATGCCGATACCGGTGAAACTTCCCTTGGTTTCCAGCTTCAATTCCTTGAAATCATCCGGCTTCAAATAGGATGAGTGCGGGTCAAGGGATGAGAGCATGCCCTTGATGGCGCCTTGCAGGACATCTGTCGTATCAACGCTTTCGACATAGTTTTTCTGGATCAGGCTCAGGACATTTGAAAATGTTTCAAGGCTTTTATAGGTATCATGGGGCTTGGCGTGGGCGGTTGGGCCATAAGATAAAATGGTAAAGGTCAGGACCGGTAAAATCAGCGCTGTTGCCAGCAGGTATTTTGTAAATTTCCGCATCTTTTTTTCCCTGGGATTGATCCCGTAAAACCACTAAATTTGTGATATTAATTATTAAGTTTGATTGGTCCGTTGTAAGACCGAAAGACACTTTAGCATGTCGATGACCGCCGGACAATCAATTATTGGTTCTTGCTCTTTTCTTGGCATGATTTGTTGCATGGGTGGTATTTATTTTCAATAGCCTTTTGTTGACCCATTTCAAGGGGTTTTCCGGTTCGGTGCCATATCTGATCTCGAAGTGGAGGCCCTCACCCAAGAGGCCGCCCTGGTCACCCATTATTCCGATAACTTCGCCGGTGGTGATTATGTCACCTTCTTTCTTGTATATTTCAGCCGCCCGCGAGATCAGGCTGTAATACTGCTCGCCGTGATCGATAATTATCAGGTTGCCGTATCCTTTCAGCTGCCCGGCGTATACCACCTTGCCGTTAAAGATCGCGTAGATTTCAGTGCCGGACAAGGCCTTGATGTCGATACCGTCGGCATAGGTGGTTATTCCGAATTTACCTTTGCTGTTCTTGCCGAAATAGGTTGTAACCGAACCACGGACCGGTGGGATCAGCCTGCCCCGCATGGCCGAAAAGCCGGTGGCGGAACCGGGGCGCCTTTTCTTTGGTGAGGAATAGTAGTGTTTCTGGCCCTGGTGGCTGGCCATCAGCTTTTCTCTTAGTTTCGCCAGCCTTTCGGTGAGGCGAGACGAGGCTTCTTCCATCTCCTCTATAGCTCTCTCGTAAAGTTGTTTCTCGGTGTTGACCTTGGCCAGCAGGACCATTCTTTCCTTGCGGACGGTGGCCAGTTGGTTCTCTTCCTTTTTGACGGTAACGATAACCTTGAGGAGCTTGCCTTTGCCTTCTTCCAGGGCGAGCCCTATGGCGATGAGCCTTTCGATTTTCTCGCGGTAGTCATTGACCACCTGCTGGTCGTATTTAATCAGGTGATGGAAGTATTCCTTGAAATTAAGGAGGTCGGGCAGGTTGCCGGCGGCAAAGGTTACATTCATCAGGCCGATGTCACCCAAACGGTAAAAGGCGGCAAGTCTCTTTTTGATGTGTTCCTTGACTTCTTCCTTCTCATCTTCTACCCGGGACAGCTCCTCTATTTTCAGGTTGATAAGTTTTTCCTGCTCGACAACCTGGACTTTCAGGTCCTTCAGTCTCTTCTGTCCGGCGATGATCGCCAGATCGATCACCTCAAGTTGGGCGAGGAGGTTTATCTCCTTGGTCCTTGAGTGTTTGACCCGCTTCTTGTGATCTTCGATCTCACTCTGCATCATCTTTATCTTCTGCTGCTGGCTGGAAACCTCCTGCTGGATTGAATCAGGCCGCCTCCCGGCGTGGACGTCGGCCGGGCCGCCGTAAGCGGTTAACAGAAATAAAAATATGCTGAAGAGGAAGAGTTTCTGCATGGGTAAAGCTCAGATTCGCATGTGCTTTCTTGTTGAGATCATACTGCCGCCGGTGCAAAGCAGGGTGGCGATCGCGATGATCGAAGCCGTGGTTTCATGCTTGAAAAATGCAAATTCGAAAATATTCAGGAAGCCGGGGCCGGTCAGGTGGACCTGGGTCCACATGAAAATGAGGTACAGGAGCCCCATCCCCAGAGCTGAGCCGAGCAGGCCCTGGAGGACTCCTTCGATCATTAAGGGGGTTCTGATAAATTTATTGTTGGCGCCGACCAGTCTTAAGACTTCCAGTTCCGCCTCCTTGGCGACCACCGTCAGTCGAATGGAGGAAGAGACCATAAAGACGGTGGCCATGATCAGCAGCACCCCGCTGAGGATTACCACAACCCGGAGCAATTCGATAAAATAGCCGAAGCGCTCAACCCAGGTTTGCCCGTACTGCACCTTCTGGGCGCCGGGCAGGGTGGTCAGGTAATCGGAAAATTGTTTGAGCCGGGTGAGGTTGCGGAAATTTTTCTCCGGGTAGACCTCTATGGAAGGCGGCAGAAAATCCGGGCCGAGATCCTCAAGGACGTCCCGCTCGCTGTCCAGCTGGTTGCCCAGTCTCGCAAAGGCTTCGGCTCTGTTGATAAAAACGATTTTCTCCACATCTCCGAAGTCGGTGATCTTCTTCTCATACATCGGTTCTACTTCGGGCAGCACCTCTTCGTTGAGGTAGATGATCATCCGCAGTTCATCCCCCAGTTTCTCGCCGGCATTCAAGATATTCATGTAGATCAGCAGGAAGAAGGTGAAGATCAGGACGGAGAGACTGACGGTCATCATGGTCATCAGCTGGGTAGACCAGCTCTGTCTGATGTTCCGGCAGGTTTGCTTTATATGGAAGTAGGTTTTATGGGCCATCTTAAGTGTTTTCCTCCGGCAGAATCACATATCGATCAACGGCAGTTGCTTGTGAACGATCTGGCTGCAGAACAAGCCGTGCTCCAGCTCGATTTTGCGGTGCCTGGTGCTTTCGTAAATTGATTTGTCATGGGTGGCGATGATGATGGTACTGCCTTCCCGGTTCAGTTTTTCAAACAGACCCATGACGTCTTTTGCCGCTTCCTGGTCCAGGTTGCCGGTTGGTTCATCGGCCAGGATGAGGGGTGGGGCGTTGGCTGCCGCCCGGGCAATAGCCACCCTCTGCTGCTCTCCCCGTGAAAGTTTCTCGGTCTGGATATCCTTCTTGTGGGGGATGCCCAGGATTTCAAGCAGCTCATCCACTCGCTTGCGGATCTCCCTGGGACTGCGGTACATCACTTCCATGGGAATGGCGATATTCTGGAAGACCGTCTGCTTCGGCAGGACCTTGAAATCCTGGTAGACGACGCCTATTTGTTGGCGCAGCTGCTGGATTTTCTTTTGTTTTAAGCGGCTGACGTCCTGGCCGCCTACCTCGATGATCCCCTTGTTCGGTTTTTCGATACAGCAGATCATTTTCAGAAGGGTCGTCTTGCCGGCGCCGCTCATTCCAGTCAGGAAAAGCATTTCTCCCTTGGTGACGGCCAGAGAAACGTTCTGGACCGCGACAATATCCGGTGGATAAACTTTGGTGACTTTGACAATATCGACAACCGGAGAGTTTTCCGGGAATGATCTGATCATCAATTTTTTCCGTTTTTGGCTTGAAGGAAGTAAATCCCGTTTGTTAAATGTGCTTGTCGGGATTTTTCTCAATTATGTTAAGCTGTTAAAGGTATAACACGTTTGAGGGAAATGGTACAATACTTATGGGTCATATTAATGTTAAGGAAGTGGTGGAGGAGCAGTGATTATCGTTAAGCCGGTATCAGTCGCCGGCTATGAATTCATCAAAGATCCGGTAGACCTCTGCAATCACCGGTGAATCGTTGTTTATCCCGAGGTAAGAATTGCCGCTGATCTCCTGGCTGACAAGCTCCTGGCTGGCATGGACCAGGCCGCCGAGCGGCAGACCGGTTTCTGTTGTTGCTTCCTTTATCTTTGCAAGCAGTTCAGGCGGTTCGGGGTCCGGAACCCTGTTGACTACCAGAAATTTATTTCTGACCGTTATGCCGAGAGGCTCCGGCAGATCTGAAATACGGCGGGCGGTTAGGATGCCGCGAGCCGATGGGTCCGAAGTGACGATCAGGTGATCAATCTCCCGCAGGTTCATCCGGCTTAAGTGCTCCATTCCCGCTTCGTTGTCTACGAGAATATATTTATAGTTACCGGCCAGGTGATCCATGGTCATGGCCAGGTGCTGGTTGGCGGCACAGTAGCAACCCGGCCCATCCGGTTGACCCATGGCCATCAGGTCGAAGCCCTTCTC
>JBDLIW010000062.1:0-6160 GCA_039714695.1 Thermodesulfobacteriota bacterium
CTTTACCCTGCCCTGTGCCGGCAGAGGCGAACCCGGCCCGGCTCCATTTCCTGTCTGCCTGCCGCTTCTCTTCCCAGGCCCCGAATCTATCGCCGAAACAACGCCAGTAATTTCTCGACTCCATTTGCCGCCTCCGATTATTTTTTTGACATTTACTGCCTGGCAGAATAGCCTGAAGGGTGGGACACACAGTGTCCTTGGCGAGAAAAAACAAGAATATGAACCTTCCGAGCTTCTTGATGATCTGGGAATTAAGAGATTATTCTTAATTACGGAGAAGTCCGGTCTTTTTGAATTCAGAATACCGGAGTCAGAATTCAGGTAAGCGAACCTAAAGTCTCCGCTTATCTCCTTCGGGACGCCTGCGAGATTACGGGAGAAAGGAAAGCAGTTATTCTGGCTCCTGAATACTGTCTCCTGGCTTCCATCAGAAATGAATCCATGCCAACAAGCACTATAAAAACACAGAGATTCAAGATGATACAAACCAAAAAACTACACAAGAGTCTTAAACCAATGCCCCGCAACAAAGTACAGCTCCAGCGCCTGATCTTTGTAGACCGCCAGATCAGGAAAGGAATGAAAACCGGCACCCTGGTAAACTGCTCTTCGATGGCTGCAGAATATGAAGTGAGCTACAAGAGCATCATGCGTGACATAGACTATCTTAAGTACCAGTGCGACGCCCCGATCGAATACGACGCCAGCCGCCATGGTTTTTTCTATACCGAGGATTCGTGGCAATTGCCGGCGATCAGCATCAACGAGAGCGACCTCTTCGCCATCTGTATCGCCAGAAAAGCCCTCCAGCAACATCGCAACACCCCGATCTACGGGAAACTCTCCGCCATATTCGACAAGATTGAAAATTCCCTGCCTGACCGGGTTACGGTATCTCCTTCCTGGGTCGACGACCGGGTTTCCATGTTCAGTGATCACCGAACCGACATCAACCCGCAGATCTGGGACCGGGTGGCGAAGGCTCTACACCAGAGCAAAAGGCTGCAGATCGATTACCTGAAACCAGGGGCAGCAGAACCGGAAGCCCGGGAAATTGACCCGTACCATGTGGTTAATTTTCAGGGAGAATGGTACCTGGTCGGGTTCTGTCATCTGCGCAAAGAGATCAGGACCTTTGCCATCTCCCGGATCAAGGAAGCCAGCGAATCGGCCACCACCTTTGCCATCCCCGAGGATTTCAATTTTGCCGCGTTTTCCGGTTCCCATTTCGGGATCTTCCGGGGCGATGAAGAACAGGAGGTGGTAATCAGCTTCGCTAAAGAGCATGCCCCCTATGTCCGGGAGAGAGAATGGCATCCACAGCAATCAATCCACGAGGAGAAAGACGGCGCTCTCCTTCTTTCCTTTACAACCAACCATCTTTTTGAAGTAAAGCGCTGGATCATGTCGTGGGGGAGCGGCGTTAAGGTTATTGCACCGGAGAAACTGCGGGACGACATCCTTTTGGAGGTGCGTAAGGTTATGCAGGCCTACGATTAACCTGGATTATTCACGAGCCGATCTTCCCGGCTCTGCGGCGTCACCAGTAGCTTGGCATACAGAAGTATGGCCAAACTACTGCTTTCTTGCATAACCGACGACCTCGACCCGTGAATAACCCAGGCTGGCAAGCTAGACATTCCCAAATTTGCCATGAAATTTTCATGAGAATAAGGCATCATATTTGGAGCTGCGACACATCGATTCCAACAACTACCCAAAGGAACAACAACTGATGGAAGAGCACAAAGCCCCGCTGTGGGCTTCCTTTTTGTGGCAGGATAACCGCAAACAGCAAAAACGGGATTTTATCAGCTTTCTCCAGGAAGTCCCGTTGTTCAACACCCTGTCCAAGAGGGAGTTACGGACGATCTACAGTATTGCCCACCAGAGGACCTACCAGGAAAAGGAATTTGTCTTCCGCAAAGGTCAGCCCGGCGCGGCGATGTTTATCATCAGGTCCGGGGAAATTAATATCGTTGACCATGATGAAGAGCACCAGGAAAAGGTAATTGCCACCCTGGGCAACAACTCATTCTTCGGCGAACTGGCCCTGCTGGACGACTCGCCCAGATCGGCTTCGGCAATAGCCACCACCAAAACCGACATCTGCGCATTTTTCCGGACCGATCTTGACCGGCTGCTGGACGCGACCCCCCAGATCGGCCTGAAAGTCTACCGGGCGCTGGCCATAATCATCGGCATCAGGCTAAAGAGCACCAATGAGCAATTATTTAACAAATGAGGAACGGCTCTTAAGGGAAAAGAGGGGCAGGCTCGTCTATTCGATCTCTTCTCTTCTTTTTATTGCCCTATCCTGCTACCTGATCTGGGCCCTGCGGGAATTAATCCTGCCGGCAGTTATCGGCATGGTCATGGCTTACATCTGCCTGCCCATCCTCGGCCTGCTCAAGGACAAGGGGTTTTCCCATTTCTGGGCGGTCATCAGCCTTTCCGGCCTTTTCTGCCTTATCCTTTTCTCAACTATTAACCTGTCCGGCGATCTCGTTCCGGATCAGAAGACCGAACTGGAGCTGCAGGTAAGAATCCGCTACAAGCTGGATGAAAAATTCAGCCGGATCATGGGCCTCAGCGACGATAAAAAGGGAGGCAACTGGTTCTACGGCCTTTTCGGCCGTGAACTGGAACCCCTCAAAACAAAAGTCGATGAAGCCCTGCGCCTTTCCAAAGAAGACAGGCAGCTCTTTAAAAAATTCTTCCAGAACCCGGATGAATTGGCAACCAGCCCGGTGCCGGAAAGGTACTGGAACTACCACCAGGCCAATCTGGAACGGGACCGGGAGAAAGAAAAACAAGCCAGAAATACTAGACGGGGAGCCAAAACGAAGACCTTTCCCGAACCAGGGCCAGGGGCCGGACAAAGCCAGGAATCTTCATTGCTCGTCATAATATTTGATGCCATATCCCTATGGCTCATTACCCCGCTGATTTTCCTTATTCTCCTGTTTGATGACGGCAAATTGAAAAAGACCTTTGTCCATGCCGTTCCCAATCAATACTTCGAAATGACCCTGACCATCCTGGACAATATCAACGAAGCCCTGGGCCGCTATCTTCGCGGCACTTTCCTCGAGTGCTCTCTGGTCGGGCTGAGTTTTACGGTTTTCCTCTCCCTGATCGGACTTGACATGCAATGGGCAGCCACCATCGGCATCATTGCCGGCTTGGCCAACGCCATTCCATTCCTGGGGCCCGCCATCGGCCTGCTGGTCGGGGTGGTGTACGCCATCATGGCGGAGGACGTTTCCTCAGTACTACCCTTCATTAATAATGACAATCTGCTCGTAGCAATTGTCGTGGTAGTGGCTATTGTCCAGCTTGCGGACAATGCGATTTTTCAGCCATACGTTCTGGGCAATGCGGTCGACCTGCACCCCCTGGCCGTAATTCTGGGGGTAATGGGGGGCGCGGTTATTTTTGGTTTTGCCGGAATGCTTTTTGCGGTGCCGGCGATCATGGTTGTCAAGGTGATACTCTCCACCCTTTTTCGCCAGTTCCGGGCCTATTACATAGTCTGATCGTCCCTCCCCCCTGCCTGACTCCCGTTTATCTCATCAGCATTATTAGTAAATACCCCCATAGCGAATACTGGTATTCCCCCATTTGTTTTTATCCTTCCACCAAGTATGTTCTTCCTCAGGGGCAGGATAAATGACTGAAAATGACATACCTTGTAATGACAAAACATTCATCCAAGTTGGGGAGGAACAACATGAACCAGCTCAAGTTTATGAGCAGAGAAAAACTGGTGGAGTATCTCGACGAAGAACTGCGAACCTTTCTTAATGACAAAGGGATCTATGAAATCAACCAGTACGGCTGGCTGATTGATGACAGCCCGGATCCCGAATATCTTGGCCTGGCCATGTGGCAGGCTGAACCGCCCGACCGGCGCTCGGCGCCAACTATCGGTCCCGGGCCACAGGGAAAGCCCAAATCCGCCATTGATCTTGCGAAAGTCTTCGCTGCCGGGCGGGAATTTGAAGCCCTGATGCAAACCGCACGGCAATCTATCGGTTTCGCTTTTCTATATCACGAGACAGCCGAACCCCTTACAGACAACCTTAATTTCTGTTTCCGGCACCATTACTCAGACACGGTCATGAAACTTAACCGGGCAACAGAATGTCTCCGGGAAATGTTCATCAATGCCTTCGCCTATCATCTGAAACGCTCCTACCAGAAGGACCTTTCTGCGCAGAGCGGCGCCTCCAGAGATGCCCACAATCGTTTTTGCCAGCCGTTTCTTGAGGCCAAAGCGAAACTTGCCGAAACCCCGGATTATTACGAAGAAGTCCTCGACTGTTTTAAAGAGCTCCTGCCTCTTATTGAACAGGCCTCGTTTTTTCGCATCGACGGACTGGAAATATCCGGTAATCATTCATTCTTTCAGGATGCCAGTCTGGGAGACATTTCCCTGAACTGTCACTCGAATATGCTCAGCGAAAATGATGAGCAGCCACCACTGGTCAAAGATTTCTTTCCCGACGAAATTATCCAGTGGTATAAAACTCTCGTAAAAACAGGCAACCAGGTTTTCCTGGCCGAATACCTGTTAAGAGATTTTGATGAAGAAGTAGCCAACTGTTAATTGAAACCCGGTTGTCCCCAAGAGGACTCGGAGTGCACCCCAAGGGCAGCCGGACAGCCAAGGTTTTCCTCCGGGCAGGCCCCGCCCCACACCAACATCATGGGGCCTGCCTTTCTTTACCCACCCCCCTCAACTCTCTCTCTGCCTTGCCCAAGATCGTCACAAGAGTTATTCTTAAAGTAACAATTGAAAATCTCCAGGAGGAATCCCCTTTTGTTTTCTGAGAAAACCCAGCCGTTTCTTGATAGCCTCAATCAACACCTGCAAGACTTTACAACTCACTGCCCTTATGGCCTTGACCATAAGGCCGTGTACCGGATGGCCAGATTCGGCATGATCCCGGAAGATATCATGGAACTTCTGCTGGCGGCAGGTTATCGGCGTTACGGCAACACAATCTATACCATGTGCTGTGAAGGATGCCGGGGATGTGTACCGATCAAACTAAAACCTGCGGAATTTTCACCCAACCGCAACCAGAGACGGACCACCAAAAAAAACAGTGATCTTATCGTAGAAATCACCGACCTTAATCCGGACGAAGAACAAATTTCTCTCCTGCAAAAATTTTTCGACAGCAGATACCCGGGCAAGCACAACACCGCCAAAGATTACTACGCCGGCTTCTTTCTTAACTCGTCAAATTTTACCTGTGAAATCCACTACAAGCTGGAGGAGAGGCTGGTCGGGGTAGCCGTGACAGACCTCGGCAGCACCTGGATGAACGCAGTGTACTTCTATTTTGACCCGGAGTACGCAAGCCGCAGCCCAGGCACCTTTAATATCCTGCACCAGATTGAACTCTGCCGAAAACTCAACATTGACAATCTATACCTCGGCTACTGGATCGAAACCGTTGAGGCAATGAACTATAAGGCATCTTTTCTGCCCCATTATCTTCTTGAAAAAGAAGACTGGCGGAGAGTTTCCGCAGACAACAATCCATAACCTCCCGAAATCCCTCAAGAACACCTCATAGTGTGCCAAGCCACACCCCACACCACAACATATAGTGTCTTTTCTTGACATTTGCCTTACTAAATGGCATTATGATATCATTATTAAAAACGTTTACTACTTGGTTAATCCAATGAAGATCAACTGAGTGCTAGGGGGTAGACAAAATGGAAAAATGGCAACTTGCAGGAATAATTTCCGGTGATTCCAAGAGCGAGATCATCTTGCCGGGCAGGAAACGTCGCCAATCTTCCTTGAACGCGAAGCGTTCTTCAGGTGGAAGCAAATTTTTCAAACTTGTCCAGGGGACCCTGCGCAGGATGACGGAGGTCATTGCCCTCTTCTGAACCGGGGATTTAACAGGCTTCTACCGGCACTTATGCGCCGGTTTAAAACATAGTTATAAGCCAAAGGCCATGCGGGAATCCGCATGGCCTTTGGCTGTTCTGTCCGACGCCAACAAGATCTGCCTGCGGAAATATCTTTTATCTTATCTGATTACCACTATGTCTCAGCCTGTTTTACGTTAAAATCGTGCAAGTCATTGCGAGGAGTACCCTGAAGGGCATAAACTCCGCGACGCGGCAATCT
>JBDLIW010000063.1:0-6156 GCA_039714695.1 Thermodesulfobacteriota bacterium
CCTCCGAGATGGCCGACGACAATCGCTTCCATATCATAATAATTCTTTAGTTTTAAAACATCCTTGCTTCGTCCGGGTGTATAAAGGGAACCGGACTTCCTCAGGATGATCCCTTCCCCGCGGACCTCTTCGATCATTTCCAGTTCATTTTGCAAATATTCATCGCTGGTCACCGGCTTATGCTTGATAACGAAAGAAAACTCCGAGGGGTGCACAGCAAACCACCTTTTAGCCACATTCAATCTGTCCTCAAATCCGCCCTTTGCTTTGGGAACGTCAAATATCGCAAATTTCAATTCATGCCAACCGACATGGGCATCTTTCTGCATGACGATGCTGACGGTTTTTTCAAAGGTTCCCCGGCCGGCCCATAACTCACCCTCCACTGCGAAATCAGGGAAGTTTTCGGTGAAGGAACGGGGTGGATTAAAAGGGCGGCCATTTTTTGACAATAATTTATTGCCGTCCCAGTAAGCCCTGACGCCGTCCAACTTTTCGCTCATCAGCCAATCGGATAATTCAATCCCCTCCTCGTAGACAAGGGGGAGCATGATTTCCAGGGCATGAACATTAGGCAGAGAAAAACAGCTTATTAACGCTAAAAGGCAGAAAATCTTCTTTATCATTTCAACTCCCTGTTTGTTTATTACGGCACTTGGCGCTAGATGTCCTAGCCGCTTATCGGTGCGACACTATAACAAACTTGGGCAGCGTACTCAACAACAATATCCGTGAACTTTATCCAGGGGAGGGCATCATTTGACGGCAAGGCTTGAGACTGCCACCCCTTCATGGATGAAGAAGGGAGACAGATGTGCCACCTCCCTCTCTTGCGGAGGGGAGGGGTGACAGTCTCAAGGATTATCAGAATGCGAAGCTGGCCGAGACTCCGCCATAAATATGATCGTCGTCACCATCGCTGCTGACTGCGATAATGTCCGCTTCTGCTTCGTTGGTTAAGGCGAATGAGTAGTACAGTTCAGGGGTCACAGAGACATAGTCGTTGATGGCAAAAGTCATCGCTGCACTGACCAGTCCGTCGTGAAACTCACTGTAATTGGTGTCATCCAAATCGTAGTAGCCGATCTGGGCGCCCAGGTCCAGGGTCAGGCCCTCTGCAACCGGTATGGAATGACTGATACCCAGGGTGGCGTAATAGCCCCGAAAATTATCGATGTCATTGTAAATGGTCAGCGTTGGAGCCAGAAGAGTATCAACGCTGACACCGGCATAGACTTCCTGGCTATCAGCGCCCAGCTCGGAGCCTAGATTGTAATAGATCCAGCCGATCCCGTAGCCTATTTTACCGGCAGAGCCGTCATAGGAGATGGTCATATCTGTTTCATTCCAGTTTATTCCTTTGCTGGTGCCATCGTCATAATCAGTGTCAAGATTACCCCAGAGATTTACCCCGAAGCCTTTATAGGCGACGGTCATTGAGGGCTGAATGACCACACTGCTGTCACTGAAAGCATATCCGCGCCAGACATACTGGCTGTAGGCGCCCATTGTCAGGCCCGCTTCCGGTTTCTCTTCGGCCAGAGCGCTGCCCGACATCAGGGCTGTGAGGCCGATCGCCATTATCCCGGTCAAAATTGCTGTTCTTGTTGTCTCTCTCATGGTTAAGCTCCTTTAGAATTAATTAGGTTGTTATAAGCTATTTGTTCAACTCTGGAAGAAGTCAGGAGACAGTATTCAGGAGTCAGAATAATAACTGCATAACTGCTTTCCCCGCCTTTCTCCTGACTCTTGACTCCTGTATTCTGAATACTAAAGAAATAGTATCGGCTCTCCAGTATGAAAAATCTCGTGATTTCCAGTTATTGATGCAACTGGGAAAGTTGAGCTATTTGGTTATCTGGAAATCGTTATAGGCATGTCCGCCGTGCTCACAGATATCGACACCCATAATTTCTTCTTCTTCTGAAACTCGCAGGCCGATGGTCAGATCGATCAGTTTAAAGAGGATGAAGGCGGCGCCGAAGGCCCAGATAAATGCGGCAATGATGCCGATTAACTGGGTTGTGATAATTGCCATGGTTACCCCACCCATATTGAACAGTCCGGCGGCCAGGGTTCCCCAGGCGCCGCAGACGCCATGGACGGAGACTGCACCAACGGGATCGTCAACCTTGATCCGGTCGAAGAACATTACCGAGAGCACGACCAGGACACCGGAGAGCAGGCCGATTAGTATGGAACTGGTCGGGCTGACGTTGGCGCAGCCGGCGGTGATGCCGACCAACCCGGCGAGGGCGCCGTTCAGGCTCATGCCGATTTCCGGTTTTTTGAAGATGATCCAGGAGGTCAGCATGGCGGCTACGGCAGCGGCAGCGGCAGACAGGTTGGTATTAACGAAGATCATCGCGATGTCTGTGTTGCCTGCCGTGGTGGAGCCCGGGTTGAAGCCGAACCAGCCCAGCCAGAGGATAAAGACGCCAAGGGCTGCCAAGGGGATATTGTGGCCGGGGATGGCTTTGACTTTGCCATCTTTGGAATATTTGCCGATCCGGGGCCCGAGAACTATGGCGCCGGCCAGGGCAGCCCAGCCGCCGACGGAATGAACCACGGTCGAGCCGGCGAAATCGATGAAGCCTTTGGCCTCAAGCCAGCCATTGCCGTTCAGGAGACTGCCCCAGGCCCAGCTGCCGAAGATTGGATAGATGAAAGCGCAGAGGGCTGCGCTGTAGACCAGGTAACCAAGGAACTTGGTGCGCTCAGCCATAGCGCCGGAAACAATGGTTGCTGCTGTGGCGGCAAATACGCACTGGAACATCCAGAAAGCCAGGACCCATGGATCGCCCCCTGGCGTGAAATCACTAAGAAAGAACCCCGTGGTCCCGAACCAGCCGGTGTTGGTGGCGCCGAACATCAGGCCAAAGCCGATGGCCCAGAAGAACAGAGAGCCCATTGAAAAATCCATCAGGTTCTTCATCATAATGTTGACGGCGCTCTTGGCCCGGGTGAAGCCGCTTTCCACCAGAGCGAAACCGGCCTGCATAAAAAATACCAGGGCGGCGGCCACCAGGGTCCAGACGTAATCAAGACTGGTCTGGACACCCTGCACGGCTTCGGCATTGGCGGCAATTGTCGGGGCAGCTTCTTCACCTGCCCCGGCGATAGCCGGGATCAATAGCGCTGCTACCAGTAATATTTTGCTAAACATTGTTCTTTCTCCTCGAGAATATCTCTTGATAATGTTCATGATCATTCATCCTAGATTGCGTCTTTGTCCCGTTCGCCGGTCCTGATCCTGCAGACACTGTCGATGGGCAGAACGAAAATTTTGCCGTCACCTATTTTGCCGGTGTTGACAGATGAGATAATGGTCTCGACAATCTTGTCGACCATCTCACTGGTGGTGATGATCTCAACCTTGACTTTGGGAATAAAATCGACCTCATACTCGGCCCCGCGATACACTTCCATGTGACCCTTTTGCCGGCCAAACCCTTTGACTTCTGTAGCGGTCATCCCTAAAATACCAAGATGATTAAGGGCCTCTTTCAGTTCGTCCAGTTTGAACGGTTTGATTATTGCTTCTATTTTTTTCATGTTACGCTCCTTTGTGTTGTTTGGCGGATTACATTACAAGGAGCGTGCCAAGTAGTTCTCTGAAGAGATTGCTGCTCATAACTACCTAAAATAAAAGAGGATATGGCTTGCGGTTTAAACTTGCGAGGAGGCGATGTTTATCACAATAATGTTATATGGCTTTAAACTCAGATTACAAAAACGTTATAGAATTATAATGACAGGGTTGGCGGAATGCTAAAGGTGGGGCCTTAAATTTGGTTGCAGAAGCAAGGAAAACTACTGGGACTTGTTGCTGATCATAAACTGGCTCAATCTCTGGAGGTTAAGTTTTGCCAGGGCATAATCAGGGTTGAGCTTTATTGCCATATTGAAATGATTAAAGGCTTTGTCATATTGGCCCTGCAGCATATGGGCGAGGCCCAGGCGGTTGTGCAGGACCGGGTCGTTGCTGTTTCTTTCTAGAGCTGCCTGGAAATAATAGGCTGCTTTGGCATATGATTTTTTTTGTGCATAAATTACGCCAAGATTGTTCAGGGATTCAGAGTGATAAGGATTAATTCTTATCGTCTCCTTAAATTCTGCAATGGCTTCGTCCTGTCTGCCTAGCTTGGCCAGAAGAATGCCAAGGTTGTTATGGACATGGGAATCAGTGTCTCCTGCAGTGTGATGATGGGCCATATTATAGTGATGGACCGCATCGTCCAGATAACCAAGATCGCTGAAAGCGAGGGCCAGGTTGTAGTGGGTTAGGGGGTCTTCGCGGTCGAGGCTGAGTGCCAGCTTGAACTTTTCTATGGCAGATTCAATCTTGCCGCTTTTGGATAACACTATGCCGAGGTGATTTAACGCTTTGGTGTTTTGGGGATCAAGCAGGAGTGCTTCCTGGTAATGGTTCATTGCCTGGGATAATTGACCTTTCTCCTCTAGGGCCTGACCGAGGTTGTTGTATACCCTCACATCTTGAGGGCATTTTTGCAGAGTGTCCTGCCAGAGGGCAACGTTGTCGGCCCAGACGGAATTTCTTTCATAGGTCCAGGTAGAGAAGATCAGGAATAGCGAGACCAGGATTGCCCGGTGCAGCATTTGCGGGGCAAAAAGTCTCTGGATGGAAAGAAGAAATACCCCGAGCATCATGGATGGCAGGTAGGTTCGGTGCTCGAAAATTATTTCCAGACCGATAAACGAGGATTCAAGGAAAATATTGCCGAAAAACCAGAGGAGGCAGAAGGAGTATAACCGGTGTTTTCGGGCAATAAATATGGCAGTCGCAACCATGGCGTTAAGCAGGATGAAGATCGGGATCGTGATGATGGGTTCGGTCAGGGAAGTGGACAGCTCGAACTCGTGGAGCAGGGACAGGCGGCTGGGATGGGGAAGCAGAAAGAGATCAATGTAATGGAGAACGACCCGGGGTTCGGTGAGAATCCGCTGCCACAGAGAGAATTCCCGATTGGCATATCCTGCCAGAATGTAATCAATCGGACTGCTGCCCACATAAATAAAGGCGATCATGCCGATCAGGAAGGTGACCGTGAGTAGTGTCTCAAGGTGTTTACGGAACCAGCGAATATCGAGGTCCTGGAAAAAAAACCATTCATAAAAAAGGACAACTATAGGGAGGGTGATGGCGATTTCTTTCGAGCCCATAGCCATAAAAAAGGAAATAATGCCTAGTATAGCCATATATAAACGGGTGTTGGGTGTCTCCGTCAGTCGGGCTTTAAGGTAACAGAGCAGGGAAATCATAAAAAACATGGTGGCCAGGCAGTTCATGCGTTGCACCACATAGGTCACCGATTGGACATGGATCGGGTGGACGAACCAGATAATGGTGGCCCAGAAGGCGAGCTCGGCCGGCGCTTTAATCTTTTGCTGATTGACGGGCAGTTGCAAGGTAATCAGGAGGAAGCTGTACAGCAGAACCCCGTTGGCAATGTGGATAAGAAAATTGATCAGGCGGTAGCCGGAAACATTGGTCTGGTGGGTAAGCCAGTTGATGGCGAAGGTCAGATTGGAAACAGGTCTTGAGGCAACGGGACTCTTGGTGAGTGCATCTTTAAGTTCATCAAGGTTCAGTTCACTGAGTTGGATATGGGGATTTCTGGAGATGTTGGGCAGGTCGTCAAAAACGAAAGGGCTATGCAATGCGTGGGAATAGGTAATCACGACAATCATCAGCAGGATGACCAGCATTATCCTGCATCTGACATTCTCACATAATTTAAAGAAGCTTGGTGTACCGGCGGGCGGGTCCGGCGTGCTCCTGGGTGGGGGGGGCTCGCTTCCTGTCAGTCTGGCTGCAGGTTGGTCAACTGCCTGCGTGTCGGTTGCGGCAGGTGTTTTTGTTGCTTTGCGGCGTTTTTTCTCAGAACTTTTCCTGCCCACCTGTTTTCTTCCCCCGAAGATTGTGACATAAGCTGGTCATGACCTTTTCATATATAGAGTTAATAGGGCAAAAGTCAAAGAATAGATTTACATTCCGGCCTCCCATAAATGATCTGTCACAGCAATCTTGTCCCTTCCCATAAAAAAAGGAGCTGTCTGCAGGACAGCTCCTTAATGATTTTCCGGCAAATTGGTTGAAAACTGTCAGTCTTCGAAATCTCCTTCCGGTCCTTT
>JBDLIW010000064.1:0-6078 GCA_039714695.1 Thermodesulfobacteriota bacterium
GGTTGATGCTTATGGCCTCTACTGCATCGAGCAGGGTTTAAACCTGAATCCGTGACGGCTTCGTGCGGACACCAAGTTTAAGTGTTAGCTTATGTGTCCTTATTGTTGGCTAAAACCCTGGGCGTAAATTTTACCCCGCCGCCCTGCGGGGCGCCCGATAACGGATTCAGGTTAAACTAAAACCGTGATTTATTCGGGTTTGACAATTAGAATCAGGCCTTGGCTGTACAGCAGGTCCCCATTTTAGAAAATGGAGTGTTTTTTATGTTAAAAGCAGGAATTGTTGGAGCTTCAGGATATACCGGCGAAGAGCTGGCCCGGATTCTCAGTCGCCATCCCGGGGTGGAACTCACCGTCGCTACTTCCCGGCAGTTTGCCGGTAAAGATATGGGAGAGGTGTTCCCGAACTTGCGGAACCTGGTCAATATTACTTTGGAAAACGTTGGGCCTGATGAATTGGCCGATCGGGCGGATCTTTTTTTTACCGCCGTGCCTCACCAGACCGCCATGGATATAGTGCCCGGTTTGCTGGCGGCAGGGAAAAAGGTCGTTGATCTGTCCGCCGATTTCCGGATTAGTGACGCCTCGGTATACGAAGAGTGGTATCAAAAACATTCCGCCCCTGAATTCCTCGACCGGGCTGTCTATGGTCTGCCGGAACTAAAACGGGACCAGATCGTCAAGACCGATCTGGTTGCCAACCCTGGTTGCTACCCCACCAGTATCATCCTCGGTCTTGCTCCCCTGTTGAAAGCTGGTCTGATTGACGCGGAGACCATTATCGCCGATTCAAAATCCGGGACCTCCGGGGCCGGAAGAGGTGCCCTGGTCGGTTCCCTGTATTGTGAGGTCGCGGACGGTTTTAAGGCCTATAAGGTTGGTGAACATCGCCACACCCCTGAGATCGAACAGGAGATCAGCGGGTTGGCCGGAAAACAGGAGGTGATCTCTTTCACCCCGCACCTGGTGCCCATGTCGCGCGGGATTCTCAGTACTGTCTATGCCAAGTTGATGGATGGGGTTAAGGCGGATCAAGTGGCCGGGGCCTATGCCGATTTCTATAAGGACGAGCAGTTTGTCCGGCTTTGTCCGGCAGGGACTTATCCTGCTACTCAGTACGTTCGGGGCAGCAATTTCTGCGATATCGGCTTTAAGGTTGATTCCCGGACCGGGCGGATTGTCGTCGTCTCGGCCATCGACAATCTTGTTAAAGGGGCGTCCGGCCAGGCGGTTCAGAACATGAACCTGATGTGCGGATTTGCCGAAGCCGAAGGGTTGGGTGTGGTGCCGCTGTTTCCGTGATTATCTGAGGTTCGAGATGCGAGGTTCGAGGTGCGAGCTTGTCATCTGGAGATAATTAGGAGACCAGATCTCTCCGGCTCCGCGCCGACAGGAGATAAGCGAAGACTTCGAGTGCCCTTGGTGCCGTTCGAAATGACAGGGATGTAAAGACTAATATTGAACAGCAGAACAAGGAATCTCGAAGTAAGAAATAATAAAAACTTCTGCGGTTCAGGATTCCTTGTTCTTCTGATCTGCGGTTTGTTTTTTTAACCCGATATTATTCTAGAATTGATTGTCAAGCATCCGGACCACCCATGCGCAATCTCATGCTGAAAATTGCCTTTGACGGCACCGTTTACGCGGGCTGGCAGAGGCAGAAAGACCAGCCGACCATCCAGGGCGTTATCGAGGATAAGCTGTCGGTGATGACCGGGGCAAAGGTTGCTGTCCACGGGGCCGGGCGGACTGATGCTGGGGTTCATGCCCTGGGAATGACCGCCAGCTTTGCAGCAGAAAGCGAGATCCCCTGTGACGGGTTTTATCGCGGGCTGAACAGTATGCTGCCCGAAGATATCAGAATTCTGGAAGTCATTGAGAAAGACCCTGGTTTTCATGCCCGGAAAAGTGCCCGCGGCAAGTTCTATCTTTATAAACTTCAAGTGGGCGGAATATGCCTGCCGACAGACAGACTCTATTGCCACCATCTTAAATACGATATTGATCTCGAATCGCTTGGCGAGTGTCTGGAAATTCTGGTCGGTGAGCATGATTTCAGCTGTTTCGAGGCTACCGGTTCCCGTGACCCTGGGTATACCGGGGGACGGGGAGCAGTCCGCACCATCAAAAAGGCTGAACTGACCGCGGGGGAGGGGATGCCACGGCCGGTTTCCTTTGAATTTATCGGCGATGGCTTCCTGCGGCATATGGTGCGCAATATGGTCGGCACCTTGCTGGACGTTGGTTCGGGGCGGATTAGTGTCGAAGATTTCAGGGAGGTACTGGCCGCTCGGGATCGAACTGCCGCAGGTCCCACCGCTCCGGCCCGGGGCCTTTTTCTCAAGGAAGTATTTTATTGAGCTGAAGCATGCGGATTTCCTTGTTGAGTTCGATTTGTTGATGTATAAAAAAACAGGTCATTAAATTTACAGCCGGTCAGCCGATCGGTCTTTTTTTTATTAATTTTCAAGCTCCAATCAGGGCGGTAAACGGGAAAAATCATGGAAGCAAAGATCAGTCTGGCAGAAAGGGTAAAACAGATCAAACCATCGCCGACTCTGGCGGTTAATGCCAAGGCCAAGGCCATGAAAGCGGCCGGGGCGGATATCCTTAATTTCAGTGTGGGTGAGCCGGATTTCGATACCCCCGAACATGTGAGAAACGCCGGCAAGACCGCTATCGACGAAGGTTTTACCCGCTATACAGCAGTTCCCGGTATCCCGGAACTGCGCGAAGCCATTGCCGGCAGGTTTGGTGAGCGGGGCTGGCAGTATGCCCCGGAACAGATTCAGGTCGCCTGCGGCGGTAAGCACGGGCTGTACAATATGGCCCAGGCCCTGTTCGGTCCCGGCGATGAGGTGCTGATCCTGGCCCCTTACTGGGTTTCCTATCCGGATATTGTCCGACTGGCCGGTGCCACGCCGGTTATAGTGCCGCTCACCGAAGAAAAGGATTTTGATCTTGAGGCCGAGGTGCTGGCCAAATATGTCACGAGCAGGACCAGGGGAATAATCATCAACAGCCCCTCCAATCCCACCGGCTCTGTGTTCTCACAAGAAGCCCTGGAGGCGATCGGCAAGATGGCCCTTGAGGGCAACTGGGTGATCATTACTGACGATATTTACGACACCATCACCTATACGGACAATAAACTGCCCCATATTCTCGATATCAACCCCGCCCTGATCGATCAGACCCTGGTGTTGAACGGGGTCTCCAAGTCCTTTGCCATGACCGGCTGGCGGATCGGTTATACGGCGGGCCCCCAGCACATCATTTCGGCGATGAATAAAATTCAGAGCCAGTCTACCTCCAATCCGTCATCGGTGGCCCAGAAGGCAGCACTGGCGGCGGTTACCGGCCCCCAGGACTTTCCGGGCCAGATGAAGGAGGCCTTTATTTCCCGTCTCGACTATATCCTCGAGGCCCTGGCTGATATTGATGGGGTAACCTGTGTCAAACCCAGCGGGGCTTTCTATGTCTTCCCCAATATCTCAGCCTATTTCGGCCGCAGTTTTAACGGCAAGAAGATGGAGGGCTCCCTTGATCTGGCGGATTATCTGCTGGAGGAGGCCCAGATCGCCGCCGTGCCGGGCATCGCTTTCGGTGCCGACCGGTTTATCAGGTTTTCTTTTGCAACTTCCATGGACGTTATCGAAGATGGGATGAAACGGCTCAAGAAGGCGTTGGGTAATCTTGAATAGAAAAACAGATTCATAATAAGTTTAGCAAAAAAGGCCGCCGGCAGGAACCGGGCGGCCTTTTTTTATTCTGACTGTTTGTTTGGTATCAGAGCCACCTATACATATATCCTTGACAGCCTTTGTTTAATCTACTAATTAAATACTAATGATTTTAGATAGTTAACAGGTATTCCCGATGATAATTAACAGAGGCATAGGCTGTGGTTATGTTTAGAAAAGGACAGGTGATTAAGTACCTTAATATTGGTATCTTGGTAGTTCTACTGATGCTTGTCGGCTGTAGCGCCAAGTCAAATATTGTTACCCTGGCCAACGGCCAGCAGGCGATGAAGGTCAAGGGTAAGGTGGTCAGTATTGAGGTTGCGCCGGGAACGCTGGTCTTAAAACCGGGCAAGGGTGAAGAGCTGGTGGTGTCCTTTGCTGATTCTACCGTGAAGATGAATTTTGGCTCGATGGGGGAGATAAAGAAGGGCAAGCCCCTGGAGGTGGTCTACCTTTTCAATAATTCCGGCAATCAGGCCGTGTCCATAAAGAAGTTGCAAGAAGCAAGCTGTAACTAAAGTTAAGGGGGGCCGAACTTTTGTTCGGTCCCCTTAACTTTTTCAATTAACAGTTATCAATGATCAATTGTCAATAATGGAATGTCCACGATACAAAACGGGTCACGGATCATTGTTCATTGAATCATCTTTCTTGTCGGTAAGATCAGGGAGTATCTGTTGTGGGTCAGATTCGGTTGGGTCACAGGCACAACTGCCGCAGCCTTTTGATTTGCCGGTCAGGATGCGGTAGGCGTTGCGCCCGCAATAGATGGCGGCAGCCGCAATGATCACCCAGAGGATAATGTTTTCCAGCATTGGTCGTCCTCCCTATTGTCCGGTGGAAATTCCCGGTTCCTCGTCTTCGGGGCATTCTACTTCAATCTCACAGCCGTCGTCCTGCTCTTCCTCAAAGGTGTATCCGTAAGGCTCTTCGTCTATGGTAGACTGTCCCTCGTATAAATTATGCTCGGAATTGTTGAAGCAGACCCGGTTGATGTAATCGAGGATGGAGTCTTCTCCTTTGATCAAGGAGAGGCCGTCCGCGTTCTGGACAATCAGCACGGGGATGGTTTTGATTCCCAGGAGCGACAGGACCAGGCGGTTCAGAGACGGGTCGTAATCAGGGAAGTGTTCGAGTTCAGGGTGGTTAAGTGAATCGATCTTGTCGATCGGATTAAAGTGCATCTCACAGCTATTGCAGTTCTCCAGGACCTTGATCACGGTCTGGCAATGGGGGCAATTGGAGGAGAAAAACAGGTAAAGCTGACTTTCCGGGGCAATGCAGCTGGTCTTGGCGAAGGTCCCTGATAACAGAGTCTGCGATTTCAGAGACAACAGTGACTGGCCGAAGTTAAGGGAACTGAAGGCGATAATCATTGCGGCGAAAATCGGTAGGCCCAGGATTATTTGTTTACGGCCGTTAATGAGGTTCAGGACCAGGATAACCGAGAAGATTATCAGGCAGTATGAACAAAGGGTCCGGATCACGAAGACCTGATAGCCGACCAGTACGCCTTCAGCACCAAGTCCGGTAAGCAGCAGCAGGGCCGTCCAGGTAATTCGGGGAACTGGACCACTTGTTGGTAGCCAGCGGGAACAGGCAAACAGGCCGAGGAAAAAGATAAGGCCGGCCAGGTTGATGAAGAGGGGCGGGACCAGGGTAAGTTCCTCAACCACTTTACAGCCCTGGTTCAGGCAGAATGCTTCGCCGCCGAAGATGATTGTTCCCATCTGCACGGCGATGAAAACTGCGGTCAGCAGGGCTCCCCACTGGGTAATTTTATCGCTGTATTTCATGTTTTAAGATATGTCCGTTTCATTTTAGTATCTGTCGCAAACCAAAAATCACCATACAACATAATCACATTTTAATCTTTTGGATACGTTCTAGGTTTATTTGAGGATTTGGTGACAATCGCAATTACAGGTGGTGCTCGGCAATCTTGGTAAACATCTGCACCAGTCCTGAGCAGAGGGTGAAGATTGATTTGATATGCAGATTTGTGCTGCAGCATTCATCAAAAAAGATGGTGAGCTTTGACTCCAGGTCGTCCTCCGGGGCGTGGTAACAGATCAGCAGAGGGATTTTAGGTAAGGGGTAGAGGATCAGAGCAATATCCGCATCGTACCACTCTATTGTTTTACCCATAAAGAGATCAATGAGATCATTCAGCAGGTCGGGGTTGTCATCTGCCAGTCTTCTCAGCGGTTCTTCACAGCGGCTGGTGAACAGTGGTTGCCATTCAATTCCCCCTTTAATTTCACGGAATGATATCCAGTTACCGGTAATGTCCCCATGGGTTTTGTAGGTGATGCAGGAGAGTGCCGGGGCC
>JBDLIW010000065.1:0-6074 GCA_039714695.1 Thermodesulfobacteriota bacterium
GTAGGGAGGCAGCTGTTTAAGCCGGTCCGCTTTATCAATCTTAATCATTACTGGAATTCCTTATTGAGTCTCAAGTTTTAGTTTACAGGTCCTGTAGTTCCAGGACATCAAACATGGTATACATGCCGTTTTTTTGTTTAGTGACCCAGGCCGCAGCCAGGGAGGCCCCGCGGGCGAAATTGTCCCGGTTGTGGGCGCGATGGGTTATCTCAATGCGCTCTCCCGGCCCGGCGAAGTAGACGGTATGTTCACCGACAATATCTCCGGCCCTGATGGTCTGGATGCCGATTTCCTGGTCGGTTCTTTCGCCGATAATGCCATTGCGCTCAAAGACACCAACTTTGGCAAGATCACGGCCCACGCCTTCGGCCACCATCTCGCCAAGTTTGAGAGCGGTACCGCTCGGCGCGTCTTTTTTCATGCGGTGGTGGGCCTCGACAATTTCTATATCATAACCATCGCCGAGGATCGAAGCCACTTTACGGGCAACCTTGAACAGCACATTGACCCCGACCGCCATATTAGGGGCCTGGACGCAGGGGAAGTCTGCAGACAAGGTCTTTAATTCAGCCAGATTCTCAGGGGAGAGACCGGTGGTGCCGATGACCATGGCTTTGTTATGCTCTGCAGCCAGACGGGCGAATTTCATAGTGGCTTCATGGAAGGTGAAGTCGATTATGACCTCACCCTGCTCGATAACAGAGGGCAGACCCTCGGACAGGGTTACGCCGACCTTTTCAATTCCTGCCAGTTCGCCGAGGTCTTTGCCGATCTCCGGGTTACCGGAATTTTCGAAACCACCAACCAGCTGCAATTCCGGATGCTGGTCAACCATGTAGGTTATTCGTCTGCCCATGCGGCCGGCTGCGCCGGCGACAATCACTTTAATCATGATGTTTCCTTACAATATTGTTGGCTGGCTATCTTTACGGGGTGCTTCAGATCAGGCCGTATTCGCTGATAACTTTCTTCATTCTCACTAGAGCTGCTTCGTTCATCTCGTAAATCGGCATCCGCGGATTGGCTGCCTTGATTTTCCCCATCAGGGCCAGGGTTGTTTTGGCGGGGACGGGATTGGTGTCAAAAAACATGGCCTGGAACAGTGGGAACATTTTGTAATGGATTTGGCGGGCCTTGGCAAAATCGTCGTTCAGGGCCGCTTCCATCAGGGCGGCCATGTCAGCCGGAGCAACGTTGGAGGTGACGGAAATCACCCCTTTGCCGCCGATGGCCACGGTCGCCATGGAGGTGAAATCGTCGCCTGAAAGTACGATGAAATCATCCGGGCAGAGCCTGATCACATCGCTGATCTGATTCAGGTCGCCGGTTGCCTCTTTTATGCCGACGATATTGGGGATTTGGGCGCAGCGGGCCACTGTTGCCGGCAGCATGTTGATGCTGGTGCGGCTGGGGACATTGTAGAGGATCATCGGGATGTCAACTGCTTCGGCTACCGCCTTAAAATGCTGGTAAAGGCCTTCCTGGGAAGGCTTATTGTAATATGGGGTGATCACCAGTGCGCCATCGGCCCCGGCCTCTTTGGCATGCCTGGTAAGCTCGATGGTCTCGGCGGTTGAATTGGATCCTGTGCCGGCGATTACCGGAACTCGGCCGTTAACCGTTTTGATCGTCAATTCCACGACCCGGTGGTGTTCTTCGTGGCTCATGGTAGCCGACTCACCAGTCGTGCCGCAGGGGACAAGGCCGTGGGTACCATTGGTGACCTGAAATTCGATCAGCTCAACCAGTTCCTGCTCGTCAATTTTCCCGGCGTCGGTAAATGGAGTGACAATGGCAACATAGGCGCCTTTAAATTGAGTCATGATAAATCCTCCTGCGTGTCCTGTAATATGTTGTATTTGCGGTGTTTTGGGTCGGCGTCTGTTTTTGAACAAGACCCTTGGTCGGCCCGATTTCACGTTAGCCTGTCATCTTACGAAAATGGCGCTAAAAAGCAAACAAAAATGTAACTATTCAGCGTAATGACAAGAAAATAACTACAACCACAGAATTGTACCCAAGGGTATTTGCTTCGTGGCATAAATGAGGCGTTGTTGAATAATTACACAAAAAATAAAAGCCGGACTCTAAAGAGCTTCTTCGGAGAGCTCGCCGTCGTAAACAAAAACCGCCGGTCCTTCAAGGAAAACCTCGGCGATTCTTTGCTCGTGTCGCAGGGCTTCTTCACTGTTCTGGTTAACACTGGTGTCGAGCAGGGAAAAATGAATTGTCAGCAGATCTCCGCCCGAAGTCCTGACTTTGACGGGGGAGGTAACGTGACCGTGCAGGGCGGCAATGAGGGCCGAGGCCACAGCGCCGGTCCCGCAGGCCATGGTTTCAGCCTCGACACCTCTCTCGTAGGTTCGAACCTCGAGTTCACCACTGGGCATTCTGACAAAGTTAACATTGGTGCCGGCCGGTTCAAATAGTTTGTGGTGGCGAATATGTCTGCCCCATTCACTTACCGGGGTATCATGGTCATCACTTACAAAGTGCACAACATGGGGGACCCCGGTGTTGATCGAGTGTACTTCCTTGGCTTCCCCTGCAATTTCAACGGATCTGGCCAGCATAATATCTGTGGGAGGGGTAAGCCGGATCTTGACATTGCGGCCAATCATCTGGGCCTCGATGGTGCCGGCGATGGTCTCAAAGCTCATTTTCGCCGGGGCGAGGCCCCGCTCGTGGGCATAACGGGCGGCACATCTGGCGCCGTTGCCGCACATCTCTGCCTTGCTGCCATCACCATTATAAAACTCCCAGCGGAAGTCTGCGGTGTCTGAGTTTTCGATAAAGATCAGGCCGTCGGCGCCAACTGAAAACTGCCGGCGGCAGATCTTGCCGGCCAGGTCAGACATCTCGGTTTTTTTTATCTGCTGATCCCGGTTGTCAATGATGATGAAATCGTTGCCGGTACCACTCATCTTGGTAAAGGAAATCGGAAGGTCCATCGGTGTTACTCCGCTTCAGTCCGTTAAAAAATCAGGGATTGTTTCGCCCTGGATCAAGTTTTCGTAGTTTTCCCGCTCCCGGATAATGTAAAACTTGTCGCCAGAGGTCAGGACTTCGGCGACCCTTGGCCGGGAGTTGTAGTTTGATGACATGGAGAAGCCGTAAGCTCCGGCGCTCATGACCGCCAGGAGATCGCCCTGTTTGCTGACCGGCACTTGCTGGTCGCGGGCCAGGAAGTCCCCTGTTTCACAGATTGGCCCGACTACATCGGCTGTTTCCTGCGCACTATTTGCTTCGCTGACCGACTTGATGGCATGATAAGCGTCGTAAAGGCTGGGGCGGGCCAGATCATTCATGCCGGCGTCAACGATGATGAACTTTTTTGTCGGCCCCTGTTTGGTGTAATGCACGCGGGTCACAAGAATCCCGGCATTACCGACGATGACCCGGCCCGGCTCGAAGATCAGGGTACAGTTCAGGTCCCTGGTTTCTGCCAAAACCGCCTTGGCATATTCATCGGGATGGGGCGGGGTCTCTTCATCGTATTGAATGCCCAGACCGCCGCCGAGGTCAAGATGGGTTATGGAAACACCCTCACCCTGGAGTTTTTTGATAAATACTTTCAGCTTTCGTAACGACTCGATGAACGGCGATACCTGGGTCAGTTGCGAGCCGATATGGCAGCTTACCCCTTGGACCTTGATATTGTCCATTCGCAGGGCTTTTTTATAGATGTCGACTGCGTTCTCGATGGGAACACCGAATTTGTTTTTGGCCAGGCCGGTGGAAATGTAGGCGTGGGTCTTGGGATCAACGTCCGGGTTGACCCGGAAAGAGACCGGGGCCGTTTTGCCCAGTTCTGCGGCAACCTCCTGCAGGGCATCCAGTTCTTGTTCCGACTCGACGTTGAACTGGAGAATCTCGGCTTCCAGGGCATATTTGAGCTCATCGCGGGTTTTGCCCACTCCGGAATAGACGATTTTCCGGGGATCAACCCCGGCCTTGAGCGCCCTGAAAAGTTCGCCGCCGGAGACGATGTCCGCGCCGCCGCCCAGGCTGGCAAAGAGGCGGAGGATAGCAATATTGGAACAGGACTTAACGGCAAAACAACTTATGTGGGGGACAGAGTTGAACGGCTCGTCAAAGGCCTTGAAGTGTTGGGTAAGTGTCGCTGCGCTGTAGAGGAAGAAGGGCGTTCCGGTCCGGGCGGCAATTTCTGAAACGGGGGTTGACTCACAATGGAGTTCGCCGCTTTGATAGGTAAAATGGTTCATGTTTATTCAGTTCCGTTCTGTTTTAATTTCTGCTGAAAAAGGGCTTGTGTTTGACGGGGTGGCCCGGTCAAAGGCCTTAACCGCATAGTACCATACCTGGATATCTTCAGGGGGCTTATCAACAAAGGTTGTCAGCGGGGCGGTAACCCTGCCGACAATAGTTAAGGTCTGTTCCGGCTCATCAGCCGCGCGGCGGAATATCTGATATCCGGCCAGATCCTCTGCCGCAGAAGGATTCCATGACAGCCTGATGCCCTGGGGAAGGGGGATGGCTTCAAGTCCTTCAGGGGGCGGGGGAGCGGTGGCATCTTGCGGGGTTGCTTCAATAATATCGCTCACTGCCCCTGATCCGCCAGAGAGGCGGGACGCTTTGACCCGGTATTGATAACTGACATTGCTTGTGACTTGTCGATCCTGGAAGGCCGGGGTTGTCTGCAGGTCTCCGATGGGGTGGAAATTGTTGCCGGCCACACTCCGATAAACCTGGTAGTTAAGGGGACCGCTAAGCGGGTTGCCAGCCAGGTCTGCGGCAGGAGGCAGCCAGGTCAGGGCAACAATGCCGTCGCCGGCAGCAGACTCAAGCTCGGTCGGGGGACCAAGGGGCTCCTGCCAGGTGAAGCTTATCGCCTCCGAAGAGCTTCCTGAAAAGCGCCAGCCCAAGGCTGTTTTTATCCTGTAGTAGTAGATGTATCCGGCTGTCAGCTCTTCTTCGGAATAGCTGTATTTCAGTTGCTGGTCTTCCCGGGCCGGGATGATGGCTATTACTCCATAACGCAAAGGGCAGTCGGGACAGAAATCATCCACGTCGTAAGCGGCTCTTTCAACCAGAAACTCTTTAATCTCGGTCGAAAAAGAGCTCGGGCTCGTGGTAGTGGGCAGGGACCAGCTGAGGGTAACGCCTTTGTCGTCAAGCTCATACGAAAGGCTGCTGATCGGCGCCGGCGGGATCGAATGCAGGGGCACCGGGTCGGTTTTCTTGCCGCATGAAAGGCTCAGCAGACTCAGAATCAAACATCCTGTTAGCCGGAGAGGCGAATATCTCATTCCTGGTCTGTACCGAGTTCTTTTTCTGCTCTGGCCAGGGCCTCAGTGACCCGTTCCGGGGAAGTGCCGCCGGGAGAGCGGCGGCTGGCAACAGAACCTTTTACGCTAAGCAGCTCGAACACGTCATCACTGATCAGCTCGGAAAACTGATGCAGCTCCTCCACCCTTAAATCGGTTAGTTCCTTGACCTGTTCCAGGCAATAGGCGACAACCTTGCCAACCACTGAATGGGCCTGGCGAAAGGGCATTCCTTTGGTGACCAGATAGTCGGCCAGATCGGTGGCGGTCATGAACCCGCCCTGTTCGGTGGCTTTGCTGATTCTCTTACTGTTGAACTCCAGATGTTCCAGCATATCGGTGGTGATTGCCAGACAACTGCCCAGGGTGTTGACGGTGTCGAACACCGGTTCCTTGTCTTCCTGGAGATCGCGGTTGTAGGTCATGGGCAGCCCTTTAAGCAGGGTCAAGAGGGACACAAGATTCCCTACTACCCGCCCGCTTTTGCCGCGAATCAGTTCCGGGATATCGGGGTTTTTTTTCTGGGGCATTATGCTGCTGCCCGTGCAATGGCTGTCGGCCAGGGTGACGAAGGCAAACTCCTCGGTGGACCAGAGGACCAGTTCCTCGGATAGCCGGCTGAGATGGATCTGGGTCAGGGCGGCCGCAGCTGCAAATTCTATGGCAAAATCGCGATCACCGACCGTGTCCATGCTGTTGGCCGTAATCTCCGGGAAGTTCAGTTCTTCAGCTACCGCCTGCCGATCAATGGGCAGGCCGGTGCCGGCTAGGGCGGCCGCCCTGACC
>JBDLIW010000066.1:0-6070 GCA_039714695.1 Thermodesulfobacteriota bacterium
CCTGGTGGAAATCAGCCCTGAAACTGTCATGAAGGAGGCCCATTCGTTAAAAGGGGGTGCGGCCGTACTTTCGGCCCAGGCACTGTTTGGCGCTGCCGTGGAGCTTGAGGCCATAGGCCGGTCAGGTGATCTTGCCGAGGGGGAAAGCGCCTTGCGTAAAATAAAGGTCGAGGCTGAGCGACTGGCGCAGTACTGCAATGAATTGCGCGGGGAGTAGCTTGTTCATCATAGGGTATGATAATTATGCCGGGTCGCCAGGGAGAACCATACGCAAAAGAAGGGCTCGGGTAGCGCCCGTTTTTCGGGTTAGGATATTTACTACCTCTTACCGGGGGAAAACCCTATGGATTGTGAAGTGGTTTTCTGCTACAATCCGGACTATCTACTTTAATAAAGGCAAATTTTTTCGACTGAAGCAGACCCTCGGGGACGGTGGGAAATATGACAAATATCGTAATTATTGAGGACCATCCGCTGGTCATTGAGGCAATCAAGCAGCTTTTCAGCAAAGATGAGTCTGCGTCGATTGTCGGCGAGGCCCATACAGGTGAAAAAGCTGTTGAGCTGGTGAGGGAATTGAAGCCGGATGTGGCGATTCTTGATATTTCCCTGCCGGATGTCAGTGGCCTTGATCTTTGCCCCCTGTTTGCAGATGCTTCTCCGGAAACCAAGGTGATATTTTTTTCCATGCATGATCAGGTTTCGCACGTCCATCGGGCCTTGAGCGGGGGCGCCATGGGATACGTCCTTAAATCGGCGCCGGTTGATTGTCTCCTGGAGGCCGTCAAGGAAGTAGTGAACGGCAAATATTACCTCAGTCCCGAAGTTAACCAGGCCGTGGTCAAAGGCTTTCTCGGGGGGGGCAGCGGCGCCTCCGGGAAAGGCAGTAAGTCGGATTCTCATTCGCCGCTGCCCGGAGGGCTCAGTCACCGGGAGTTCCAGATCATCCAGCTTGTTCTCGATGGTGCGACCAACAAAAGGATTGCCGAACTGTTATGTCTCAGCCCCAAGACAGTTGAAAAACATCGGGCAAATATTATGGAAAAAGCCAAGGCCAATACACCAATGGCCCTTTTCCGCTTTGCTATTCGCAACAAGATAATCGATCCCGGTTGCTGGACCTGATCTGCCGGAACCATTGGTCGTCCCCCTCGTACTATGGGCCTTTCTGCGCTGGGAATGTACAGCGTAGGTGAAGGCTTTATTTCATCAAGGATACTGGCCCGAAGAGCCAGGAGGAATGTTATGGGTTTACAGGAAAAAATAGGAAGCGATCTAAAAGAGTCGATGAAGGCCAAAGATGAGGCCCGGACTTCCGCCTTGCGGGTGGTGCTGGGAGAATTTCAGCGGCAGGCCAAGAAAGAACTGTCCGACCAGGAAGTCCAGGGGATTATCAGAAAGCTGGTCAAATCTGAAAATGAGCTTTTGGCCAAGAGCGGCGGCGAGAGTTCCGAATACCTGAAGGTTCTTGATGGTTATCTGCCCAAGCAGCCCACGGAAGCGGAAATTCGTGAGTGGATTGCGGAAAATATCAACATGGACGACTTCAAAAACAAGATGCAGGCCATGAAGCAGATTATGGGTAATTTCGGGGGCGCGGCCGATGGCAATGTGGTTAAGAAGATCCTGGAAAGCCTCTAGCCCGGATATTTCACCAGCCGATATATTCTGCATCTCGACTGGTGAAATATCCGGGCAAGGTGGAGGGTGTGTAAGTGACTGATATCGTAGAGAAGAAAATCAATGTAGCCGGCTGCGAGGTCCATGTTCTGGAAGCCGGTGCGCCACAGGGACGCGATGTTGCCCTTTTGCACGGCATGAAATTCCAGGCTGAGACCTGGCGGCAGCTGGGTACCCTGGATTTTCTGGCCGAGGCCGGGTTTCATGCGGTCGCGCTGGACCTGCCGGGATTTGGCCGGTCGCCGGCCGGGAGCGCTTCTCCCGCCGATATTTTAGGCGGGGTCATCAACGAGCTGCAGTTGGATAAGCCGGTTTTGCTTGGCCCTTCCATGGGAGGACGGGTGGCCCTTGAGTTTTGCCTGGCAGAAGAGAAGTTGCTCGGCGGGATGATCCTGGTCGGGCCGGTCGGAGTGGCTGAAAACAGGGCGCGTCTCCATGGAATCAAAGTGCCGGTGCTGGCTATATGGGGCGGGGAAGACGCGATCTCACCCCTCCAGAATGGGCACATCCTGGCGCAGGAGATAGACGGTTGCCGACTGCTGGTGATCGATGGTGCGCCGCATCCTTGTTATCTTGATCATTCCGAAAGATTCCACTCGGAAATCCATGCTTTTTTAAGCGGCTTGTAATGGCTGTTGCCGAAGAAGTTGCGGAAAAGCTCGATCTTGAGAGCTGTGACATCTGTGGCCAGCATCTGCCGTCTGCCAGTCTGGTTTTCAGCGACAGCAAGAAAGAATTTCTTTGTGAAGAATGCCTGGCTGAACTAGAGAGCTGCGGTTGTGCTGATGATATCTCCTGAAAGCGTTATTCCTTGAATCGTGAAGCTAACTCGGTAACCGCCATCGCATACCGGTTGGAGTTGTTCCATTTGGTTATTGCCTGGAAATTCGGGTAGCCGGCCAGGTAGCGCATGGAGCCGTCTTTGTGTTCCAGACCGACGATGGTAACGTCGCTGTTGCCGGGCGGTGGTGTCATCGGTACTTTCTGGGTTTTCATTACTTCCCGCCAGGGCACCAGTCCTTTTCTGCCTTTCTTGTATGCTTCCTGAAGATTATTCCCCTTTAAGGTGCCACCTATTTCCATGTATATCGGGGCCTGGAAGGTCCATTTGTATCGATGCAGGTAGTTGGCGATACTGGCCAGGACGTCGGGCACTGAGGCCCAGACATCGCGGCGGCTGTCCTTGTCAAAATCCACTGCATATTCCCGGAAACTGGAAGGGATGAACTGGGTCTGCCCGAAGGCGCCGCCGTACGAGCCGGTGATGGTCATGGGGTCCACGTTGTTTTCCCGGCAGAGCAGCAGGAAGTGGATTAATTGCTTACGGTAAAAATCACTGCGGCGCGGGTAGGCGTCGAACATGGTGTTC
Source organism: Thermodesulfobacteriota bacterium (assembly GCA_039714695.1). Taxonomy (GTDB): domain Bacteria; phylum Desulfobacterota; class Desulfobulbia; order Desulfobulbales; family JAGXFP01; genus JAGXFP01. The sequence goes on from JBDLIW010000066.1 coordinate 3,050, forward strand.
AGTGTCCGGAACATGTTAAAGGCCCCTTTGTGTTTGCCGTAGCGACTCTCGATACCCCAGATGGCGACAATGATTTCCCGTTCAACCTTTAGCTCTTTTTCTATCCTGTCCAGCAGGGTCTTGTAGATTCGTAATTTTTTACGTCCTTCGTTGATGGATTTGGCGGTTATGAAGCGGGGGTAGTATTCATACCAGGGGCGGGCCTCCCATTGGCGATCCATTAACACCAAGGTTCTTCTCAGGATGGTAACCTCGGCAAAAAGTTTGTTGAGCTCCTGTTTTGTGAAATGGTACTTTTCCTGAAGCTCGGTGAAAAGCGCTTGGTAGCGTGGACTTGTTATATCGATCAGCTGGCCGTCTTCAACCAGATCTGCAGCGAGGGGTTTTGTCTTTTCCTGGCTGGCAGCGATAGCGGGCAGTCCTGCCAACATAATAAAAACTAGGGTCGGTACCAGGAATGCACGGCCGAAAGGAGACTTGCGAGAATCGTCGTCAATCATTAAAAAACCTCTTTAAATTTCTTCAGGAATTCGTCCATCATTTCAGCCGGCAGTTTGTTGATACCGGCTGCTGCCGGTCGGCCCCCTCCGGTGGGGAATGCCCGGCAAAGCACGTCGGCTCCCTGCCGGTTGGCCAGTGGAGCCCGGATGCTGGCCATCATGGTGTTATCACCGTTGTCCACAAGTAAAGCATGGGCCTGGGTTTCATTGTCGCGGGCTTTTTCGTTGCCGAAAACCCCCGCCACTCGTCGACACCAGGACTCACCCGGCAGGCGGTAAACCACCCCGGCCCCGGATTCTCTGAAAGGGCTGAGGCGCCTGGCCTTGGTCATATCATCGTTAAAACCCTGTCTTAGTTTGGCAAGGTCCGGTGATTGATGCCGGAACTCCAGGGGGTCTGTAAATCCACTCAGGCCATTATACAGGTCTGCCGGATGAAAATAAAGGTCTTCGGTTGATTTGCCGTAACCATTGTAATTAAAGAGTTCTCCTATTTCCCGTAGTTTTTCAAGGTCTGCCTCACCCAGGTTCAACTCCTTTGCCAACTTTAGGGCTGACTGGTGGAGATTATCACCATAGGCGCCGACGATTGCCCAACTCCGGAAGCGGCCACCAAGCAGTCGGTCAACAATCAGGGAGGTGCATATTTCCGGATCTTGGTGAATGTTGGTTGTGAGGTCGGGTGAGGATGGCAGATCTCCCGCGTAGTGGTGGTCGAAATAGGTGATACTGTTGCCTGTCGCGAGCAATTCTTCCAAGGATCCACGGTTGCTGTCGAGGGAGATGTCGAAGACCGTAATTTCAGAATTTTCGACTCCGGTAAGCCGGTCCAGGAGCTTAATGTCACGCTTAACCCCGGTGATCAGCTTCGCACCTGGTTTCGGGTAAGCCATTCTCAGTTGGTGGAGGGCGCAGATGCCGTCGGCATCACCGTTGAAGACGTCGTAGTTGTGTTTCATTTTGTAATGATTACAGTCAGTTATTAGTTTGAATGACTCATTGCCAGAGCCTCGCCGATTCCGGTCAGGGTAAAGGTCAGCATCAGGCGCCGGTTCTCTGAATCATCGCTGGCGCTGAGTTCCACGCTCCAGCATTGCGGGCTGTAGATCAGGCCCAGTGATTCAGAAGTCTTATGGTCGGTGTATAATGACCTGGTGGTTTTGTATCGGGCCGAGAATTTGCCTGTCAGTCGGATGGTGGATGAGACGTTCAGGTCTGCGGATACACCTTTCAAGTAACTATAGTCGACCTGCAGCAGATCAGCCCTGCTGTTGCTGTATCTCCCCTTGACTTCATAGGACGTGATTCCGTCCCCGTAGACGTTCAGAGTTGTCTGGTAACGCAGGAACAGGTCGTTTGCCGGGCGGAATTCCACATCCATGGCCAGTTCCGAAAGGGGGCGGCGTTTGTCGGTGGGACCGGTCAGGGGGCGCCGCTCTTCATCAAGGTCGTATGACTGGCTAAATTTCAGATGCCCGATCTGCCGGGAGGCAACGGCGGCATTGCGGCCTCGGCCTGATTTGAAGTAGTTGTTCAGTTCCAGGGTCAGGCTGTTTCGGCCTGCGAGGCGGTCGGTCGCTTCCAGGTCGGGCAGGTCAAGCTGGTCGTCATGGTCATCATAATTATAACGCAGATTGGGGCGAAAGGTATGGGTGAGGTAGTCTTCCTTGCCGGTTCTGAAATCGCGGGCCAGGGAGGTGGCAAGATTGGCGGCGAAAAGACGACTGCTCCGGGTGGGTTTTTTGTCAAGCAGCCAGGGAACTGCCGGTTGGCCGATATTCTCCACCTGATAGAAGGTCTCGCGCAGGCCGCCGGCGATAGTGCCTTCCAGCCATCGCCCAAAGGGCAACGGCGCTACCAGCCTTGGCAGAAGATCAGCCCGCTGGTAGCCAATGCCCTCTTCCGGGCGGTAATAGACATATTCCGATTCCAAACCGAAAGAAAGCGGCCAGCCGCCAACTGGTCTTCTGCTGTTGAACATCACTCTGGGTAAGGTGTGTATCGGTTCCGTCGCGGCCGGGACGGCCAGCGGGTCGTCAACGTAGCGCACTTCCAGTCCGCTGCTCTCATGGGCGCCATTACCGGTCAGCTGAAAAATTGATTCCCGGGTGCTGAGGCTGGCATCCTGCAGGCCGCGATTGAAAGCGCGCAGAAAATCAGAGTTGTTTTTGGTGAAGCCTGTTATCCCGTCCCGGTATTCATGGATGAAGTCCTGGTCCGAAACGGTATCGATATCAAGGTGGACCGCCGAACCCGGGGTAAAGAAGTGATCCACTTTGCCGCGAATCCAGTAACGATAATGTTCATCTCGCAAATATCCGTCCTCCCGATAATCTTCCTCGCTGAAAGGAGGCCCCAAATCTGTTGTCCGGTCGTGGAGGTAGTTGCCAAGCAGGGTCAGGCGCGAATCGTAATCAGCTACGTGGCGAAATTCAAGGCCGTATGCAGCCCCTCGTTTATCAAAGTATCCAGGATAAAGGGTGAGATCGGTGCTGGGGGCCAAGTTGAAGAAGAGGGGGGC
>JBDLIW010000067.1:0-6037 GCA_039714695.1 Thermodesulfobacteriota bacterium
CCGGCCTTTTTTTGTAGGCAGGCGACAACCAGATCGCGGTTGAAAACCGCTCCTACAGGGTTTGGTGGTTGAAATGTATGTTGTAGGAGCGATTTGTAATCGCGATTTTTCTGTAGGCCGGCGATAAACCTAATCGCGGCCAACAGCCTATCTTGCCGATGGGGTTCTGGCCACGTAATATTTTTTCCTTCTATATTCCCATTCCCCGACCTGCCCCAAGGATTCTGTTCAATCCCCTCCTCCAGGTGCGACATTTTGCCACATTTGCAAGGTGGTTATCTCGTGCTAATAAATACCACAATGTTCCGTCTCTCATATCTGCAAACTGTTCAAAAATGCAGCTTCAGGTCTGTAGGCAAAATATTCACCAGATTGATTAAGGATCAAGGAGAAAAACGCATGAAAAAAGATGAAAGTATCGACAGCAAGGGGATGTCCAGGCGCAAAATGTTGGTTGGCACCGGTGCTCTGGCGGCGGGGGCCGCTTTGGCGCAATTTACCGGGGCTTTGAAGCCTGCGGAAGCTAAGGATGCTAAAGCCAAAAAATGGCCGTGGCCTTACAAAAAACTTGATCCGGCCAAAACGGCGGAGATTGCCTACAACGAATGGTACCGGGTATTTTGCGGTGCCGCTGTCATAAACAGCGTATTTACCCAGTTGTCAAAAAAAGTAGGAGAGCCCTACAAATCATTTCCTAGTGATTCCTTTGTCTTTCTGGAGGGCGGTCAGGTAGGGTGGGGTACTATCTGCGGTTCACCGGCTGGTGCCAATATCGTCGCCAATCTGATCATCGGTCCGCGTATCGCCGGCGATCCTGATGCGCATCATATTGCCGCCGAGATCATGCAGTGGTATTCCGAAACAAAACTGCCGACCTTCAAACCCAGGAAAGCTCGGTTGAATAAAATGCCGCCCACCACTATCAGCGAGTCCCCTCTGTGCCATATTTCAGTCGGTAAATGGATGAAGGAAGCCAATCAGCCGTTGAAGAGCGCCGAGAGAAAGGATCGCTGTGCAAGGGTTGCGGCCAGCACCGCTTATCGTCTGGTCGAGCTACTCAATGAATGGCACGATGGCGATTACGAGGCCAGTGGCGATCCTTCCTGCGCCAAGCAGAACGGTATTACCGGTCAGTTCAATTGTATGGAGTGCCATGGTGATGATGTGCCCGAAGCTCCGACGGGGATGAAATCATAGGGAAGATCTTTTCATTGCAAGATTGATTTAATCTATCTTTGGGTTTAATTCCCCGCGGCTTGCCGCAGGGTAGTTCATTGAATGTAGGAGCGATTTGTAATCGCGATTTTTTGTAAAGGCCGATATCCTCGCGGGTATCGGCCTTTTTTTGTAGGTAGGCGACATTCCGAATCGCGGTTAAAAACCGCTCCTACGGGGTGGGGTGGCTTTAGGCTTTAATTTCCCTAACACATCCTGTAGAATCTCAAAATTCACAAATCAATCAAAACAAATGGACCTCAGTTAATGAAAGAGATTCTGGCGAATACCTATAATACTCTTATCCTCAAGAAACCGGCGCTCTCGCTGGCCCTTACTTTGATAGTGATCGGGTTTTTCGCCTGGCATATTCCTGATTTCAAGCTTGATGCCTCCGGCGATTCCCTGGTTCTTGAAAATGATGCTGATCTCTATTATTCCCGGCAGATCACCGAGAGGTATGGGACCAGCGATGTTCTGATAATAACCTATACCGCGAAAGATGACCTCTTTGGGCCTGACAATCTCGCGAGTATTAAAAAGCTGCGTGATCAACTGAAAGAGGTGGGCGGGGTGGAATCGGTCACCACGATCCTTGATGTCCCCCTGATTGTCAGTACCGGCATTTCCTTGTCCAAGGTAGCGGATAAAGACAATATCAAAACCCTCGAAGATGGCGGGATAGACCGGCAGATGGTTATCCGTGAGATGGCGGAAAACCCTCTCTACAAAGGGCGGCTGCTGAGTGATGATGGCCAAACCACCGCGCTGCTGGTCAATCTGCCCGCCGATAAGGCTTATCGGGATCTTCTTTCCCGACGTTATCAGCTCCGAGAAAAAAAATATCTGGGCGAGCTCTCAGCAGCAGAGGCGCAGGAGCTGGTTGAAGTTACCGCCGCCTATCGACAGGACCTGACCCGGGTTCAGCACAAGGAGAGCCGGTTGGTGGAGGCGGTCCGGCAGGTAATTGCCGGTCAGCAGGGCTCTGCCGAACTGCACCTCGGCGGGGTGCCGATGATTGCGGCCGATATGGTTTCCTATATTGGGGATGATCTGGTGGTCTTCGGGGTAGGGGTGGCGATTTTCATGATCATCACCCTTTCCATCGTCTTCCGCCGGATACGCTGGGTGTTCCTTTCCATGCTCTGCTGCGGGGCGGCGGTAGTGACCATGATCGGTTTCCTGGGCTTTATGGATTGGCGGGTAACGGTTATTTCCTCCAATTTTATTTCACTGATGATCATCCTGACCATGGCCCTGACCATTCACCTGATTGAGCGTTATCTGGAGATCCATGCCGAAAATCCGGCAACCGAGCAGCGCCAGCTGGTCCTCGCTACGGTCAAGACCATTGTCAGGCCTTGTCTCTATACCACGGCCACCACGGTTGTTGCCTTCGCCTCACTGATCGTCAGCGGCATCCGTCCGGTAATCGATTTCGGGATGATGATGACCATGGGGCTGGTTGTCTCGTTTATTCTGGCTTTCGTCCTGTTCCCGGCGACGGTCTGCCTTCTTAAAAACAGCACGGCGGAGGAGGCGGAAGATTTCAGCGATCCTTTTACCCTCAAATTCGCTCGCATTACGGAACATCACGGCACCAAGGTCCTGATCGGTTTCCTGATCATCGGCCTCTTGAGCGTGGTCGGGATCGACAAATTGAAGGTTGATAACCGCTTTATCGACTATTTCAGGGAAAAGACGGAGATCTTCCAGGGCATGAGCCTGATCGATCAGAAGCTGGGAGGGACCACCCCCCTCGATCTGATCATTGATTTCAAGCTCGCCGGGCAGGATGATATGGAGGATGAATTCGAGGATGAAGAGTTTTTCGGCGGGGAAGAGGACTCAGCCGAGGATGCAAAATGGTATGCCGATGTTTATACCATGGAGCAGATTGAAGCCGCCCACAACCACCTGGATGGACTGGCCGAGGTCGGGGAGATCCTTTCCATTGCCACCCTCGGTAAGGTCACGACCATCCTCAATGACGATGTCTCGCTGGCCAATTACGAACTTGCCATTCTCCATAAAAAAATTCCGGATAATCTCAAGGATGTTCTCGTCAAGCCTTATGTGTCAGAGGATATCACCCAGGCCCGTTTTACCATGCGGATCATTGAGTCGGACAAGAATCTTGACCGGCAAAAACTGCTGACCGGGATCAGGGAACACCTCACCGGCGAGCTTGGCTTTACCGATGACCAGATTCATTTCACCGGTATGTATGTCCTCTACAACAATATGCTGGAAAGCCTGTTCCATTCGCAGATAATGACCATCGGCCTGGTCTTTCTGGGGATTATGGCGATGTTCTTCATTCTCTTTCGCTCGCTGTACCTGGCCCTGATAGCTATTGTCCCCAACACGGTGCCGGTCCTGCTGGTCCTGGGCTGCATGGGCTGGCTCGGGATCTCCCTCGACATGATGACCATCACCATTGCTTCGATCTGCATCGGTATTTCGGTCCATGACACCATTCACTATATCCATCGGTTCCAGAAGGAGTTTATCGTTGACCGGAACTATCAGGCGACCATAAACCGCTGCCATTGCAGCATCGGCCGGGCCATCTACTATACAACCGTGACGATCACCATCGGTTTTTCAATCCTGGTCCTTTCCAACTTCATTCCCACCATTTATTTCGGCTTATTCACCGGCCTCGCCATGATCATTGCCCTGATGGCCGACCTGACTTTGCTGCCGAAATTGCTGATCTTGCTCAAGCCTTTGGGACGTGAAGACATTTAAAATATCCTGGCTGGCGTGATATTATATTCCAAGATTTCTCCCGTTAGTCGAAATGACAGAGGGGCTGTGGCGGAGGGCTCGAAATCGAAGTTCATGCCCTGAAAGGGTGCTTATCTGCTTCGGTCACTACCGTTTCCTCGCAGATAGCGAAGACTTCGATGACCCATTTTCGTCATCGCGAGGCCAAAGCAACGAAGCGATCTCGCTGTTTCCCTTTGTTTGACATTAGATATTCTCTTTCCTGTCTCCTGATTACTCTCTCTCTGCCCTTTTGTTAATTGATCATTGTCAATTGGTCACTGAAATACCCTCTTTCTCGGGGTCTCCGCTTACCTGTACCTCCACCATCTCGGCCTGTTAAATGTCTTGGGTGGATTTCGGTCTTTACTCATTCGGTTGGTGATGATGTTATTTATCTGTCATATAGAGGACAAGATTGCTTCACTTCGTTCGCAATGACGGACCTTATGTCATCGCGAGGACGAAGAACGAAGCGATCTGTCCCTGAAGGCATTGTCATCTCGAACGGCGGAGTCGGAGAGATATTTTTCTAGATTTCTCCCGTTGGTCGAAATGACATCAACTTCATTATTGTTTCTAGATGATAACCCTTGTCTGAATTTGGTAGCTAAGGATCAATTTCTGGTATCCTGATATCAGGTTGAAGTTAAATCCCAGCTAAACTTGGGGCCGAACAAATGTTCAGGTTGATCTCAATTATATGCCTCTTTATCCTCATCGGCTGCAGTTCATTTATGAGCTGGCGTTTCCTGCCCGAAGATGATCAAGAGAAGCGATCTATTTATGTCGTTAATCATGGTTGGCATACGGGGATTGTGGTTGCGGCCGACAGTCTTGGGCCGGAATTGTCATTTCTAAAAAAACAGTTCAAAAATGGTAGGTATTATGAATTCGGTTGGGGTGATGAAAGGTTCTATCGGGCCGGGCGAGTCACTATCCCTCTGGCTGCCCGGGCCATGCTCTGGCCGACCGCCAGTGTGATGCATGTTGTCGCCTTACCGGCTTTGCCCACCGAGTATTTTGCCGGGAGTAGAGTCGTAAAAGTTAATATTTCCCAACAGGGGCATGAATATTTAAACTCAGCGTTGTATAATTCATTTCATCTAGGGGAAAATGGACTGCCGGTCGACCAGGGTGAAGGTCTCTACGGCAACAGCAGATTCTATACGGGCAGCGGCCAATATTTTTTGACCAGAACCTGTAACAAGTGGACGGCCCAGTCCCTCTACCGGGCGGGAATTCCGATTAACCCGGTACTGACGGTTACCGCCTCGGGGGTTATGGCACAGGTTGTTGCCGCCTTGGGCAAGACCGGCTACAAGCCCTGACTACAGGGCAACCAGTAACACTTAGTTCCTTTTATGCTATGCAGAAAACCCTGATCTATATCGGGCTGGCAATTCTGGCCGTGGGCCTGTTGTGGCCCTGGTTGGCCAAGCTGCCGATCGGCAGGCTGCCGGGGGATATCATCATTAACCGGCCGGGCCTTAAGGTATATATCCCTATTACCACGATGATCCTGGTGAGTCTGGCTATCAGCCTGCTCGCCTGGATTTTCAGGAAGTGACAGTTGATGACTCCGGGCTTCCCACGATGTTCAGGGGAAGTCCGGCAGTAAATCTTTTCTCTGGGAGGTGTGATGAGATCAATAATTATTGCAGTGCTGGCTATCTCGGTCCTTTGCAACCAACAGGCGATGGCCGCCGAGGTCAGTTTCCAGGAAAAATATCGGTACGACGCCGGTGAGTCCGACAGCAAGCTGAGTTGCCGGGCGGTTTCCCTGGTCGAGGTCAAGCGACTGCTTCTGGAAAGGCTGGGAACCTATATCGAAACGGAAAGCACCGTGGAAAATCTGAAACTGACCCGGGATGAAGTCACTACGTTCAGCGCCGGGGTGGTCAAGACCGAGATCCTGGAAGAAGTTTGGGACGGCAAACAGTACAGCCTGACCGCCCGGATAGTGGTGGATCCGGAAGAAGTTGCCCGGTTGGTCAACAAGATCAAGGGAAACCCGGAGGAAAGGGCAAAGGTCAGGAGGCTTGAGGAA
>JBDLIW010000068.1:0-6018 GCA_039714695.1 Thermodesulfobacteriota bacterium
TGAAAAGAGAATTGACCGTTCCTGTTAAAGGTTTAAGCTCCCACCTTTCAGGCGGGTAGCTTTCAGCTAGCAGTCGCCGCTGTCGCTGCTGCTACTTTTTATTGAATATCGAATATTGAATAAGGAATTTAGAATATCGAGAGAGGTAAGGGAGTGCAGCGACACTCCGAGGTACTCTTTATTCCTTGTTCGATATTCTGCGGTTCATGTGGTACGGAAACCGGCTTAGCCGGTCAAAAGTTGGACTTAGAGGGTTCGCGCAGGGAACGTATTCTTTTCTAGGTCCAGACAGACCCGGGAAAATAACAGCCTACCCGGAGGCTTGGGAACGGAGAAGGCCTAATTGGGCAAGGATGGCGGGGACGGCTGTGTCGACTCTTAATATTCTGGGGCCCAGTGTGAAGGCCTGAAAATCCTGATCCCGGAAAAGGTCTATTTCAAAATCGCTCCAGCCGCCTTCGGGACCGATGGCGACCAGGACCCCGGTGGATTGGTTGGGCAGGATGACTTCGTTGATGTCCCGGCCATCATCCGGGTGAGCGATGATTTTGACCGGGTAGTCATGGCTCATGGCCGGCAGGAGATCTTCCACAAAAGGCCGGAAACGGTTGTGGATGGAAATTTCCGGGACCACGGTGTCCATTGCCTGTTCCAGGCCGAGGACGAGGCGCTGCCGCAGATTTACTTCGGTCATGATTGAGGCGCTGAAGAAACTTTTTTCAACCCGCCCGGCATTGATCAGGAATATTCGTTCGACTCCCATTGAGGCCGCCTGGGAAAGGACCCTTTTCAGCATGATCGGGCGGGGCAGGGCGAGGATCAGCCCGGTGGGTGATTTTGGTGGTGGAGTTGTTGCGGCGCTGATCTCGATCAGCACCTGGTCGCGGTCGACCTCTTTAATCAGCCCGGTGCCGGTCGGACCGTCGATAATGCCGATCCGGACGATGTCCCCGGGTTTGCTGCGCAGGACTTTCCGGATATGTTTGGCGCGGCGACCGAATAGCGAGACCGACTGACCGTTGATCTCTTGTTGTTCGAAAAGTATCAGGTTCATGGCGGATTCTAGATAATAGGATTTAAGTGTAAATACAACCTAACTGATAACGTATACCAGGAATTCATGCTGCTGATTTATAATCTTATCCAGATAACGGCCGGATTGCTTTTGCTGCCTGTTCTGCTACCGCTGGTTTTGTTTACCCCCAAGTATCGCTGGGTGACTCTGCAGCGGCTTGGCCTCAGGCTAAAAAAAATATCAGCCGGCCCTGATCGACGTCAGCCGGTAATCTGGGTTCATGCCCTGTCGGTAGGGGAGGTGTCATCCAGTCGGGCTCTGGTTCGTCGTCTGCGCCGCGAATATCCCCATGGCGAATTGTTGTTTTCCGCTTCGACCCGCTCCGGGCGGGAGTATGCCGAGAGGGTCCTGGCCGATGATGTTGACCGAATTATTCCCTTCCCCCTTGATTTCCTCCTCAGTGTGGAGGCCTTTCTGCGAACCTTTGAGCCTGATCTGTTCGTTCTGGTTGAAACTGATTTATGGCCGAATTTACTGGCCGGGCTCAGGCGCCATCAGGTTAAGGCGGTACTTGTCAACGGGCGTGTTTCCGAGCAGTCTTTTCGCAGCTATAAACGGTTTGCCTGGTTTTTTGCGCCCCTGTTCAACAGTTTTTCCTCCCTTGCCATGCAGGCCGGAGCAGATGTGGCTCGCATGAAGGAACTTGGAGTTGGGGATGAACGGCTGCGCTGTTTGGGGAACCTCAAGTACGGGATTCTGGACGAGCCGGCGGATATCGGCAAAACTTGCGAAAATCTGCCGCCGGAGATAAACGAAGACCACCGAATCTGGGTGGCCGGTTCAACCCATCGGGGCGAAGAAGAGATTGTGCTGCGGGCCTATAAAAAACTGCTTGATGCATATCCAGATCTTTACCTGATTCTGGCCCCCAGGAATATTGAACGGGCGGATGAGGTTGCGGATCTTGCCGGCCAGGAAGGTTTGGTGCCCGCTAGAAGGAGTGAAGGCAAGACCGGTGGGGATCTGCTTCTGCTCGATACCTTAGGTGAGCTTGCCGGGCTGTACGAATATTGCGAGTTTGCCTTTATCGGCGGGAGCCTGGTCGAGGAAAGAGGGCATAACCCCCTGGAGGCGGCCGTTTTTGCAAGGCCGGTAATTTTCGGTCCCCACATGGAAGACTTTTCAGAGATTGCCGATGATCTTGTTTCCTGCGGCGGTGCGGTGTCGGTTGCAGATGAGTCGGCGATGGTTGGTGTTCTGGGCGGCTGGCTGGCAGACCCTAGGTTGAAAGTGCAGGCTGGAACCGGTGGCGCACGTCTGGTCGCAGAGCGCAGCGGCACGACGGAGAAGCATCTCGCCTTGATCCAGAAGTTGTTAGCGGAGAGAAATGCGGATGAAGATTAGCAAAGGGCTGTTATTTGTTTTCGGGCGGGTGCTTTCCCCACTATATGGGATGATAATGCGCAAACGCGAAGCCTGGTACCGGTCCGGAGTTATGGAGAGTACCGAACTTGAGGTCCCGGTGATCAGCGTTGGCAACCTGACCATGGGTGGGACCGGTAAAACCCCCATGGTTATTCATATTGCCCGCCAGTTACAAAAAGCCGGCCTGAAACCGGCCATCATCAGTCGAGGTTATAAAGGCAAGGCCCGGCAACCGGTTAATATCGTCAGCGACGGCAGTAATATCCTGCTGGCTGCCGATCAGGCCGGCGACGAGCCGCGTTTGATGGCGGAGGCGCTGCCGGGGGTGGTGGTTGTTACCGGGGTGCAGCGGGCCGCAGCCGCGGCTTTTGCGGTCGAAAAGTTCGGCGTGAATGTAATCGTCCTCGATGACGGTTTCCAGCATATGGCTCTTGGGCGTGACCTTGATCTGGTATTGTTCAAGGCGCCGGACTTTCTCGGCAACGGCCGGGTCTTTCCCGGTGGAGATTTGCGGGAACCGTCGGCGGCCCTGAACCGGGCCGGGGCATTCATCATTACCGGTGGTGGAAAAGAAACGGAAAAAGCAACGGCGGAGTTTAAATCTTATCTTGAAGAAAATTTTCCGGGTAAAAAGGTCTTTGAGGCCGGCTACAAGTTCCAAGGCCTGACAGATAAGGACGGGGAACCATTTTCTGGAGGCATTTCGGGGCTGAAATTTTATTGTTTTTCCGGGATTGCCGAACCGGGCGGCTTTCTGAGGACGGTAAGCGAAGCCGGTATCAGCCCCTATGGTTTCAAGGTGTTCAAGGACCATCACCTCTATAACGCCGACGATCTGGCCGACTTGGCCGCGGAGGCCGGCAAGTATAATTGTGACGCCCTGCTGACGACCGAAAAGGACATGGTTAAAATCAGGGAACTGCATGGGGTTCTGCCGCTCTACGCCTTGCAGATTGAACTGGAGTTGTCTGAGCCGTTAAATGATTTATTGCCGTTAACGAAAGAATCTCGGGTCAGTGATCTCAAGCAGGTTTAACGGCATTAGCCTCGCTTTTTGCAACTAATTAAATTCCAGCGCCCGATGATGTTTTCTTTTTGCCACACCCCATACAAAAATGACACATGATTTGTCCTGGGTTGTAGTTCTTTAACATGCCGTAATTACGACCTTATCTCTCTAATGTCATTCTTGGTCTGTTCTGGCCCGCAATTTGCATATCTTAAGGGGCGTTCCCACAATCAAACCACATGTAGCCAATTTTTATAACAGGACGCCCAGATGAAAGGCTTTTTGAAAAAAATAAATCCCTACCAGCACACGGTCAGCCGTGATGTAAGTTTCACCGGCATTGGTCTTCATTCCGGACTGCCGATCACCATGGTGATCAAACCGGCAGATGCCGATACGGGGATTCGTTTTGTCCGTACGGATCTCGACAAGGAAATTCCGGCCCTGATGGATCGCATTGTCGATACCACCCTGGCCACCACCCTTGGCGAGGACGGTGCTTCTGTTTCGACCACCGAGCATCTCATGGCCGCGCTGACTGCGCTGGGGATTGATAATGTTATAATTGAGCTTGATGGCCCCGAGGTTCCGATCATGGACGGTAGCGCGGCTCCCTTTGTCCAGATTCTGAAGAGAGTGGAACTGACCCGCCAGAACGTTTACCGGAAGCTTCTGAAAATAACCGATGAGATAACCTTCCAGATAGGCGACACCTTGATCACCCTCCTTCCTTATGACGGTTTCAAGGTTACCTGCAAGATTGACTTCGATCATAAATTGATCCGCAAGCAGAATTACTCGGTGGAAGTTAACTCCAAGAAATTTATCAAGGAAATTTCCTCCGCCAGGACCTTCGGTTTCATGGATCAGGTGGAGAAGCTCAGGGCCAATGGCCTGGCGCTGGGAGGTTCGCTGTCCAATGCCATAGTAATAGACAAGTCAGGAGTGCTTAACACTGAAGGTTTACGTTTCTCCGATGAGTTTGTGCGCCACAAGGTTCTGGATCTGATCGGCGACCTTGCCCTGCTCGGTTGCCAGATAGTGGGCCATGTTGTGGCCACCAGATCCGGTCACGGCCATCATCATGGGTTGATGAACGAGATTGTTTCCCATCCCGAGTGCTGGGAGTTTGTTACCCTCGAAAAGAATGAGGAAGAAGGCGTCCTGGCGAGGGTTATTACCAGCACAAAAGAAGCCGGCAATATGATCCTGCCTTTTCTGGTGCCCTCAACATCTGTTGCAACCGCACCATCTCTGGGGAGATCGTGACCGACGAGTAATTGATCTCAATAGCAGCCAATATACGGCCCATCGGATTTATTTCCGATGGGCCGTTTTTTTTGATTTGCCGGAGAATTGATTTGTCATAGCCGGTGTTTTTTTCTACTATCACCAATATCACCAACTGAATGTATTATTTAATGATTTGTATAGATTGAGAAGATTTCAGGAGAAGCAAATGGACATAAAGAACAAGATCGGTTTTCTCGGTGGGGGCCGGATGGCGGAAGCCCTCATCAAAGGCATTATTGAAGCGGGACTTTTTGAGGGCGGCAATATCCTGGCCGTTGATCCTGCCGAAGATCGGAGAAAACTGTTGTCGGCAAGTTATGGGATTATGGTCGAGTCTGACCCCGATGGACTTGCTGAATGCTCTATCGTTATCCTGGCGGTAAAGCCTCAGGTAATGGCCGGTTTGCTTGCCGCCAAGCGCCATTGTTTCAATAAGAATCAACTGGTTATTTCAATTGCAGCCGGCATCTCTCTGGCTGTTATCGAATCAAGTCTGGAAGGTTGCGAGTGCCGGGTGATCAGGGTAATGCCCAATACTCCGGCCCTGGTCCTCGAGGGAGCTTCGGCTCTGTGCGGGGGCAGTCTGACCACTGATGATGATATGGATAAGGCAGTTGCCATTTTTAATGCGGTTGGCACGAGTGTGGTCTTGAGTGAAGCGGAAATTGATGCGGTAACCGGGCTGAGCGGCAGCGGGCCTGCCTATGTTTTTTCATTTATCGAAGCCTTAATAGATGGCGGAGTCAAGGTGGGACTTAACCGCCAGGTTGCCGAGACCCTGGCTTTGCAGACCGTGCTTGGCTCGGCGAAACTGGCAATCAGTACCGGTGAACATCCGGCCACTTTGCGGGCCATGGTTACTTCGCCGGGCGGGACAACCATAGCCGGGCTCCACGAGATGGAAAAAGCCGGGTTCCAGGGGATTATCATGGATGCTGTCGAGGCTGCGACCAAACGCTCCCGGGAGCTTGGTGAATTGGCTGCGGGTCGAGGAAAAAAGGAATGAAGATCCGCAAGGTAGGGATCATTCTCAAGCATGATTCGACTGAAGCCCGGCAGATTGGTTTGGAAATGGCCGAGTGGTTTGCTGCCCGTGCAATTGAGGCGGTCATTGACCAGATCTTCGAAGATATGAATTTGCTCGTTATTCTTGGCGGTGACGGGACCCTTCTCCACGTGGCCTATCAGGCCGGGCGCTACAAGATCCCGGTTGTCGGGGTTAACCTGGGAAGCCTTGGTTTTCTTACCGAGGTCGCGGTAAAGGACAGGTTTGAGG
>JBDLIW010000069.1:0-5991 GCA_039714695.1 Thermodesulfobacteriota bacterium
ATGTCTTTCGAGGGTGCCGGTCAGCATGTTGCGGGTGATAATGCCCCGGGCCGCACCGTCGATCATGACCAGTTCCAGTAGTTCGCGGCGGGAGAAGATCTCGACCTTGCCTTTTTTGACCTGCCGCATCAGGGCGCCGTAGGCGCCGAGCAGAAGCTGCTGACCGGTCTGGCCCCGGGCGTAGAAGGTTCGTGAAACCTGGGCGCCGCCGAAGGAACGGTTGGCCAGCTGGCCGCCGTAATCGCGGGCAAAGGGGATGCCCTGAGCGACGGCCTGGTCGATGATGTTGTTGCTGACCTGGGCCAGTCGGTAGACATTGGCTTCCCGAGCCCGGAAGTCGCCGCCCTTGATGGTGTCGTAGAACAGGCGGAAGATCGAATCACCGTCGTTCTGGTAGTTCTTGGCGGCGTTGATGCCGCCCTGGGCGGCGATGGAGTGACCGCGCCGGGGGGTGTCCTGCAGACAGAAATTCTTGACGTTGTAACCCAGTTCGGCCAGGGTGGCCGCCGCCGAAGCTCCAGCCAGGCCGCCGCCGACCACGATAATATCGTATTTGCGCTTGTTGGCCGGATTGACCAGCTTGCACTCGAAACGGTGCTTGTCCCATTTTTCGGCCAGCGGGCCGGCGGGTATTTTGGCATCAAGTTTCATGAAGCGGGCAGTCTCCTTTATTTCAGGAAATCCGGCCAGTATAGGGCCAGCAGCGGGATCATGATAAAGGTTATCCCAATCAGGATGCTGATCAGCAGGGTCAATCCCCTGATAAGGGTATTGTACTTGGGATGGTTCAGGCCCAGGGTCTGGAAGAAACTCCAGGAACCGTGGCTGATGTGCAGGGTGAGGATTGCCAGGGAAAAAATGTAGTAGCCCCCCGAGATTGGCCTGGACAGGTTGTCGCGGACCAGATCGCTGACGGTCTCAAACTCGCCGAAATGGAACTTGGCCAGGTGGTGAACGATGAAGACCAGGGTCAAGAGGCCGGTATAGGGCATGGTCCGGGATGCCCAGGTCCTGCCGCCGGCGTTGTTGTCAACTTCATAGCGGCAGGGCCTGGCTTCCAGATTCTCCAGAAAAAGGGCGATGCCGAAATAGACATGGACCACGAAAACGGTCAGCAGCAGCAACTCGAAGACTTTGATCAGGTCGCCCAGCGAATGGAGGTGCTCGGCGTAGGAGTTAAAGGCGGCCCGGCCGAAAAAGGCCGTGGAATTGCCGGCCAAGTGAGCAATAAGGAACAGGCCCAGCAGCAGGCCGGTTGCGGCCATGATGCTCTTCTTGCCGATCGAGGATTTTAAAGTGCTGATCATCCAGCCCATGGGAAACCTGAAAGAAATCAGTAATAATTTTTGCCTGGGGTGTTTTATAACATATTAAGAGGAGATTAAAGAAAAAAATCTGCCGAAATGGGGGCTACATTGAGCAAAGCAGACAGCCAATCATCATATCTTGCTCTTCACGAGTCGGGCGAGTTACTGGCCAGGATTGAAAGGGCCTTAGCGATTCTCGGGGAGTGCCGTCTTTGTCCCCGCCGCTGCAAGGTTAATCGCCTTGAGGGCGAAAAGGGAGTCTGCCTGACCGGCCGCCTGGCCGTGGTCGCCAGCTACTCGCCCCATTTCGGCGAGGAATCGCCCCTGGTCGGGCAATCGGGCTCCGGGACCATCTTCATTAGCAACTGCAACCTCGGCTGCGTCTTCTGCCAGAACTACGAGATCAGTCATCTCGGGGAGGGAGAAGAGGTGACAGCAGAACAGCTGGCGGCCATGATGGTCCGGTTGCAGGGGGCGGGCTGCCATAATATCAATTTTGTTACCCCCTCCCATGTGGTTCCCCAGATCCTTGAGGCATTGCCGCCAGCTATTGGCCGGGGGCTGAAGGTGCCGCTGGTCTATAACAGCAGTGGTTACGATAGCGTGGAGGCCCTTAGTCTGCTGGATGGGGTGGTCGATATCTATATGCCGGATTTCAAGTTCTGGGATAAAGACTCGGCCCGGCGACTGGCCAAGGCTCCCGACTATCCGGAAAAGGCCCGGGCCGCCCTGCGGGAGATGCATCGCCAGGTTGGTGATCTGGTCATTGACGGGAACGGCGTTGCCCGTCGGGGCCTGCTGGTCCGGCACCTGGTTATGCCGGGGGGCCTAGAGGAAACCGGAGCGATCCTGGATTTTCTGGCCCGGGAGATATCAGTCGACACTTACGTTAATATCATGGACCAGTATCGTCCCTGCGGCCGGGCCGTCGAGTTTCCGCCCCTTGACCGATCGCTGGACCGGGAAGAGTATGGGGAGGCTCTGGCCATGGCAAAAGAGGTCGGGCTAAAGCGGCTGGATGAGAGGAACTGGGCGAGGATTCTGCGGCAGTTGGGGATTGCTTGAACAGAACCCCTGGGGTGCGGCGGCGATCTCAAGATAGAGACGGCGTCTGTCCCAGTCAACGGGAACAGGCCAAAATTTCATAGCCTAACAATTTTTTTCTTTCAACCTTTGTATTTGTTGTTAGAGTGGCAGGATAACCTTCAGCCAAAGAAAGGGGGAGATTGGTATGGAAAACGCCTTTTCCGATTTCAACAGTCTTGAGTTGTTTTTTCTGTTTTGTGCCGTGGTGGGAGGCTTCTTCGTCGCCATGAAAACGGTCATGCAGTTTGTCGGCGGGGACGCGGATGGCGACTTCGGCGCGGCAGACGGCGATATGGATTTCGATGTCGATGCTGAGCATGTCGATTCCGATATCGGCTTCAGGTTGCTTTCCATGCATGGCCTGTCCGCATTTTTCATGATGTTTGGGCTGGTGGGTCTCGCCCTTTACCGCCAGAGTCAGGTGAAAATATCCCTCTCTATTATCGGGGCGATAATTGCCGGTCTGGCTGCGGTCTGGGTCATCGGCAAACTCTTCCAGGGCGCGGCAAATCTGCAGTCCAGCGGAACTCTCAAAACAGCACAGGCAGTTGGCAGTAGCGGTACGGTCTACCTAGCCATCCCTGAAGGAGGGAGAGGGCGGGTCAGTATAAACTTCCGCAATCGCCTGCGCGAATTTGACGCAGTCGCAAAAAACGGGGAGAGTATCCCGACCGGCAGTCCGATCCGAGTGGTTGAGGTTAACGCCAGTATTCTTACTGTCCAAAAAATTGATTAAAAGGTGAGCTAATGTTTACAGTGTTTGATTTCTGGATTCTTCCCATTGCTGCGTTTCTTATCCTGATCTTTTCAACCATTATTTTTCTGTCTTCTCGCTACAAGCGTTGCCCGTCGGACAAGATTCTGGTGGTTTACGGAAAGGTAGGTGTCGGTCAGTCAGCCAACTGTATCCACGGCGGCGGCACCCTGATCTGGCCGCTTATTCAGGATTATGCCTATATCAGCCTGACGCCGATGACGATCAATATCCCCTTGCAGAAGGCACTCTCGTTGCAGAATATCCGGATAAATGTCCCCTCCACCTTCACTGTGGGTATCAGTACTGTGCCGGAAGTAATGACCTCCGCCGCCGAACGTTTGCTCCATCTTTCCCAGCCCCAGATCGAGGAAATGGCCAAAGAAATTATCTTTGGCCAGTTGCGTTTGACGGTCGCTTCACTGACCATTGAACAGATCAACCAGGACCGTGAAAGTTTTCTGGAATCCGTCCGGAAGAACGTTTCCCCTGAATTAAATAAAATCGGCCTTTTCCTGATCAACGTTAACATCACCGATATCACCGATGAATCAGGTTATATCGATTCTATCGGCAAGAAGGCTGCTTCTGAAGCGATCAACCAGGCCAAGGTTGATGTGGCTGAACAGGACAAGAAAGGGGCAATTGGTGAATCTGAGGCGACCAAGATAAAGGATGTAAGAGTTGCCGAAAATGTCGCCGAATCCGAGAAAGGCATGAAAAAAGCCGAAGCGGACCAGCGGATCATCGTCCAGCAGCAGGAAGCGCTGGCCACCATCGGTGAAGCCGAGGCTGACCGGGAACAAGAGATCAAGGTTGCCGAGAATCTTGCCGAGGCGGTTAAAGGCAAAAAAAGGGCCGAAGCGGATCAGCGGATCATCGTCCAGCAGCAGGAAGCCGAGGCCGTTGATGGTGAGAACAAGGCCAAGGCCAATATTGCCGATTACGAGGCCGAACTGGCGGTGAAGCAGGCCGAGGCTTTGCGACTCGGTGAAGTGGCCAAGCGTGAGGCGGAGGTAGAGATCCAGAAGGCCCAGTACAAGGCCGAAACGGAGAGGCTGAATGCCGAAGAGGTTGCCCGCCAGGAGATTAACAAGACCAAGGTGGAGATTGCCGCCGAGGCCGAAGCGGAGAAGACCCGGCGAATAGCCAGGGGGCGGGCGGATGCTATTCTGCTCAAATACCAGGCCGAGGCAGATGGTATAAGGAAAGTTCTCGACAGCAAGGCGGCCGGTTATCTCGAACTCGTCAAAGGCTGTAATGGCGATGCCAAGTCGGCAGCTACCTTGCTGATGACCGAGAAGATCGAGAAGATCGTCGAGATGCAGGTTGAGGCGATCCGTAATATCAAGATCGACAAGGTTACCGTCTGGGATTCAGCCGGTGGTGAAAAGAATGGCACCGCCACTTCAAACTTCCTATCCGGTCTGATCAAGAGTTTACCCCCGCTGCACGATGTGGCAGGCATGGCCGGGATTGAACTGCCCAAATATCTTGGCGAGATTGCTGATGCAAGTGCTTCACAGCAGACCGTAAAGTCAACAATGGTGCATGGAGAGGGTGAAAAGGTTGACGCCGGGGAGGTTGATTCTGAGTAGACGGGAGTAGTTTTCCTTATCCAGTGCATGTAACGGCCCGTTTTATCCCCCAGGGGAAATGAGTGGGCCGTTTACTATTCGGGGCCAGTTGTTTTAGATGAACCGTAGGAACCTTAAATTCAGCTTTTCCTGCCTATCAACGTCTATCATTAAAAAACTTTCTTTTTGTGATCCGCCTGTGAGACAGTGAGTCAAACGGGCCATTAAATATCTAAAATAGCCCATATAACTTACGGGGGTAAGATTATGAAAAAGGTGAGTTTTCTTCTTGCTGCTTTGGCTTTGCTGCTTATGGCAAATCCTGTCGGGGCAGCCTACTATGTCGGTTCGGATCAGTGCTTTAAGTGCCACATGGAGCAATTCAATGAATGGCAGGCTTCGGGTCATCCCTGGAAGATCAGGGAAGTGTCAAAGGCACGTTATGCCAAACTCCCACTCCCTCCGGGGTATGCCTGGGACGATATCTCATATGTGATCGGTGGGGCAATTAGAAAAGCGCGCTTCATCGATCTGGAGGGCTATGTCATTACCTCTGCCAAGGATGGTTCAGAGGCAAAGACCCAATACAACCTGCTTGACGGCAGTTGGTCCTTCTATCATAAGGGAGAAAAAAAACCTTACAAGTGCGGTCCCTGTCATATGACGAACTATAGCCCAGAAGGTAATCAGGATGGACGACCGGGGATGATCGGTACCTGGGTGGAAGACGGTATCGGTTGTGAAGAATGCCATGGCCCCGGTTCAGCCCATACGAAAAAACCGAGCAAGGCTACTATCAAAGTTGACAAGTCAGCCAAGGGCTGTGGAAAATGTCATCAGCGGGGCGGGATAAGCGATACCCCTCCGGCAAAAAAAGGCTTTATCCGTCATCACGAACAGATCAACGAACTCTACGCCGGCCCCCATAGTGATATGGATTGTGTCCAATGCCACAATCCCCATCAACGGGCTATTCTTACTAAGGATGCTTGCAGCAAATGTCATGAAGGCAAGGCCGCTTCCTACAAGAAAACCCGCCATGGCAAAACAGGTTTGGGATGTATTTCCTGCCACATGCCCAAGGCTACAAAATCAGCCGTCGCCTTCAACAAGTACACGGGTGATATGCGTACCCATATTTTCAAGATCAACACGGATCCCAAGGCGAACATGTTTGGAACAAAGAAGAAAAAAGGCGGAAAAAAATCTTCATACGCCAAGGGTTTCGTCACTCTCGATTTCGTCTGCCTCGGTTGCCACCTGAGCA
>JBDLIW010000070.1:0-5958 GCA_039714695.1 Thermodesulfobacteriota bacterium
GATGCGGGCTGTTTTCCGCTTTGATTACACCAAGGGCAACAAGTTCAGCACCTATGCCAGTTGGTGGATCAGACAGGCCATTACCCGGGCCATTCTCGACAAGACCCGAACCATCAGACTGCCGGTCCATTTTCTGGAGCTGCGCAGCCAGTTCTTCAAGGCCTTCTACTCCCTGCTCAAAGAGCTTGGCCGTGAGCCTACTCCGGTTGAAATTTCTGAAAAAACCGGGCTGCCGATGGACAAGATCCTCGCCATTCTGGAAGCTTCCCGGGAACCGATTTCCCTTGAAACACCGGTGGGAGACGATGACAGTACCCTCGGTGATTTCCTCGAAAATCAGGAATCCGTATCACCTTACGAGGCAGTAAAAAATCAGGAACTGGCCGAACGGGTCACCGGCATCCTCTCCACTCTGAGCCCCCGGGAGGAGAAGATTATCCGCCTGCGCTTCGGCATTGGTGAAAATGCCGAGTACACCCTCGAAGAGATCGGTAAGAGATTCAATGTCTCAAGGGAAAGAATCAGACAGATTGAGAAAAAGGCCCTGAACAGACTGCGGCATTCAAGCCGTCGGGAAAAACTCAAACACTTTCTTGACTGATAAAGGGAACATCAACTGTAGTTGTCCGCTTGCTTTACCCGCCGCCTCTTTTGCTGCCGGGATTGTCAGCTGCCGTTATCTTTTCGTTCTCCCTGAATACTCAGTTGTTGCTGCCCTGGTCCTCGCCCTGACTCTCCTTTTTTCAAGATTCGGCGCCAGCACCCTTGTCCGGGCGCTGCTGATAACCGCCATTTTTTTCATGGTCGGCAACGTCCACCTCCACCATAGCCAATCTCCTTTACCAGCCAAGTCAATGGCCGGATATCCGCTCGCCGGAGCGGCTGAAGCCATTGTTGCCGGCAGACTTCTGGATGCGCCCTCGTACAACGGCCGTAATGGCAAATTCGTTCTGGCTGCCGAACGGATTAAGCCGCCCGGCCAACCGGAAAGAACCTTTACCGAAAGAATCCTTTGCCGGACAACTTTCCAGCTCCCCGCTACCATCGAACCGGGAACAAGGCTCCTGATCAGGACCAGCCTTGCCAAGCCCTCTCTGCCCGGAACACCGGGCACTTTTGACTACCGGCAATATCTTGCTGATCGGAACATTCATCTGACCGGGTTTATTCGTGCCAAGGCCGAGTTATCCGCTTATTACAATACAGCTGCGCCTGACAAACCTTTGGCCTCTTTGGCTTTTCTGCCGCAACTGCTGCGCCACCGGGCCAACAAGGCGATTAACAAAACAAAGATATCCTCAAGGCTGAAAGGCCTCTACAAAGCGATCATCACCGGTGAGCGTTATGAAATGGCCCCGGATATCCTCGACAATTTCAAGAAGTCCGGCGGGGTTCATCTGCTGGCCATTTCCGGAATGCATATGGCGCTGCTGGCTCTGCTCTGCGGCGTTATCTTCAACTTAATCCTGCTCCGCTCGGAGACAATAACCTTACGCTGGCCGGTCCGGAAGATCTCGGCCCTGCTGGCCCTCTTGGTCATGGCCCTGTATGCGACTATCTCCGGCATGCAGCCTCCCGTCGTCAGGTCATTTATTATGGCAGCAGCGTTAATTGTTGCCTTTATCATCGACCGACCCGGTTCCCTGCTGAACATTCTCGCTCTGGCGGCCCTCCTCATCCTGGCCTGGGATCCGGTCTCCCTGTTTTCGGCCTCCTTCCAGATGTCTTTTGCCGCAGTCGCGGGCATTATCTTTTTCGCTGAAACCCTCCGTTCGAAGGAAGATGATAAGAAGTCCGACTCGCTGGTTACAAAGATTACGCGGCCATTAATCACCACCGTCAACATCTCGCTCATCGCTCTGCTGGCAACCGCCCCGATCTCTATCTACTATTTCCATCAGATTTCAATCCTCTCCCCCCTGACAACCCCGTTCGCCGCCCCCCTCATCTGTTTCTGGTCCCTGCCCCTGGGACTTGCCGGCCTGCTGTGCTCAATTCTGTCCCCCGAACTTGGCGCCGCCCTGTTCCGCCTGGGTTCTTTCGGTCTAGCGGCAGCTGACAACTTGACCGCCTTTCTCGCCTCGTTTCCCTACGGGGCCCATGTCCTTACCCCCCCGACCCTGGTCCGCATCGCCGCATACTATCTTCTGGCCGGATTTCTGCTGTTTCGGCCGGCAACAAATATGACCAAAGGCGTTATCGCAGTTTTCCTGATTCTTCTCCTGGCAGTTCCTTCGGCTGGCTTTTATCTGAAAAAACAACAAGACCTGCCCCGGGTGACTTTTATCGATATCGGCCAGGGCAGCGCTACCCTACTTGAAATGCCCGGCGAGGTTAATATCCTGATCGACGGCGGCGGTTCAGCCTCGGAACGCTTTGACCCCGGCGAGCAGATAATCGCCCCTTTTCTCTGGCAGAGGAAAATCAAAACCCTGGCCGCAATTGTAATTACCCACGCCCACCAGGACCACTACAACGGCCTGGAATTTATTATCAGAAATTTCAAACCGGCAGTAATCTGGGCAAACGGCTCCGCGCCGAAATCAATCGCCTATCAGAATATTCTCCGGTCAGCGGAAATAGCAGGGGCAACGATCAAAGTCCCGGTTGAAGATTCGATAATATCTTCCTGCGGCCCAGCTAAACTCACCTGCCTGAGTGATCTGCATCTCAGAAAAAGCCCCGACCTCTCCGAGAACAACCGCAGCCTGGTACTCAAACTGCAAGCGCCGGGCCTGAACATCATCTTTCCGGGTGATATTGAAGCAGAAGACGGACAGCACCTGATAAAAAAGCAGGGGGACAACCTGAACAGTGACATCCTGCTGGCGCCCCACCACGGCAGCAGATTCTCAGCCGGCTACCAGCTCGTCCAGGAAACAAAACCGCAATGGGTCGTAGTCTCGGCAAGCGCCATCAAAAAGGATTTCTTCCCCGATCCGGATTTCGCCATTTGGTTAAAGGAAAAGAAGATAAAGATGATTACAACCGGGGATTACGGCTCAGTGACGTTCACCGTCACAGCTGATAACAAAACAAGCTGGCAGCCGATTTCACCTAAAGGATTGGCTAAATTGGCCGACGATCTGTAGGAATCAAAAACAAGGAAGGTTAATCAGAAAAATCGAGGGAATGTAGATTTGTGGATTTTCAGTTTTCCATAATCGATCAGGTTTATTCTTAAGTCGAGATGGTGGATATACAAGGAAGAAGGTGTTCAGCAATACTAAAGGTATGCTGAACACCTGATGACGCAGAAGATCCGACAAGATCGGCTTAAGAATAAACCTGATCAGACTTCGGTAAAGTCAGCCGGCGGCTTCCTCAGGAAGGAAACGAACTTACTCTTATCGATACTGTTGGTATAGGCATCTTCCGGAGAGATCCAGCGTTTCTGCAGCATTTCCATAATGGCATCATCCATGGTCTGCATGCCGTATTTTTTACCGGTCTGCATAACCGAGGGGAGCTGGTAGGTCTTCCCTTCCCGGATGAGGTTACGAACCGCCGGGGTACAAATGAGAATCTCGAGAGCAGGGCAGCGGCTCTTGATATCAATCCTCTTGAACAAGGTCTGGGAAACAACGGCCCGCAGAGAATCCGCCAGGGTTGAACGGACCTGGGCCTGCTGATTGGCCGGGAAGATCTCAATAATCCTGTCCACGGTTTTCGCGGCATTCAGGGTATGCAGAGTACCGAACACGAGATGACCGGTCATCGCCGCTTCCATGGCGAGAGAAATAGTCTCCAGATCACGCATCTCACCAACCAGGATGATATCGGGATCCTCACGCAGGGCGCCGCGCAAAGCGGCGGAAAAAGACTTGGTATGGGTGCCGACCTCGCGATGGTTGACGACACAGTTCTGACTCTCATGGACAAATTCAATGGGATCTTCAACCGTTATGATATGGTCCTTGCGAATCTTGTTGGCTTCATCAACAATGGCGGCCAGGGTGGTTGACTTACCACTACCGGTGGGACCGGTGACCAGCACCATTCCCTTGGGCAGGGAGGAAAGCTTGGAAATTACCTTGGGCAGATTCAACTGCTGGCAGGTCATGATGGTACTGGGAATTTCCCTGAAGACGGAGCCAATCCCATATTTCTGCTGGAAGAGATTGCCACGGTATCTGGCAAGACCTGGTATCTCATAACCGAAATCTATATCGCCGGTTTCCTCAAAGAGTTTGATCTTTTCCTCGGAGATGATCTCATAACACATCGACTTCAGGACATCGTTGGTAAGGACATTGTATTTGATCCTCTCCATATCGCCCCTGATCCTGAGCAGAGGCTGCTGACCGGCAACCATATGAAGATCCGACGCACCCTGCTCGTTCATCAGCTTAAAAAAAGCATCGATCTGAGCCATCTATTTTCCTCCTCCAGAAAGCCAGAAAATCCGATATACTGCTTGAAATGCAGATCCCCTGGCAAAAGACCACCTATTAACTGTAAATAAAACTTGAGTTATCATACCCTAAATTTTGCAAAAGAAAAGTATGTAAACCCCTGAAATAATAAATTATACAGCAAAGATTGACTTATAGCGGTAAATTCATCAAATATGAGCGGAGGTTATTGACCCCATACGCCTAAAATTCATTTCAGCCAAGCCTGCTGAAATGAGCAAAAAACAGAGAATTTTCCAATTGTCCAAACCAATGGCTAACCACCAAGAATTTATCGATCTGCACACCCACTCGACCTGCTCCGACGGCTCCCTTTCCCCGGAAGGGCTGGTAATTGAAGCGGCTAAAGCTGGTCTTGCCGCAATCGCCCTGACCGACCACGATACTATAGCCGGGATCGCTGAATTTCTTGCCGCAGGAAAAAGTGGTGGCCTGGAAGTTCTGGGCGGCGTTGAGGTCAGCGCCACCCATGAGGGGAAACCGGTCCATATACTTGGCTACGGCATGGACATCACAGACCATGGTCTGATATCCATGCTGGATCACCTGCAGGAAATACGTAAAACAAGAAATGAGGCAATTATCGAGAAACTGGCAACTCTGGGAATTAACATAGACCGCGCCGAACTTGCCGCCACCGCCTCCGGACTTATCGGCCGGCCGCATATCGCCCGTCTGCTTGTTAAACAGGGAGTGGTCTCCAGTATTGATCAGGCTTTCCGAAAATACCTGGGGAACAAAGGCCGGGCATATGTGGCAGCCGCCCGCTATTCCGCCGAAGACACCATTTGTTCAATCACTCAGGCCGGAGGCCTTGCCGTCCTTGCCCACCCGACGACCTTCGACAAATCAATCAACAGAGTTGCAAAAATGGTTAAAGAACTGAAAGATATTGGCCTGGCCGGTATCGAAGCTTACTACCCGGGACACAGCACCAAGGTCCTGAAAAAATTGCTCGCCGTGGCTGAAGCAGATGATCTTTTAGTTACCGGCGGCAGTGATTTTCACGGTCCGGTCAAACCGGGGATAAACATTGGCGGCACCCCGGTCATGCCCCCTGTACCTTATTGCTGCCTCACAAAACTCAAGGAACGCTTGACCAACAATGATTAAATCAGTAGATAATTTATTTTCCTGCTATGCGTCATTAATAGGAATTAATCAGAATTTTCTTTTTACATAAATTCCGCTTTACAGGTAACCGCCCATGAAAACC
Source organism: Thermodesulfobacteriota bacterium (assembly GCA_039714695.1). GTDB lineage: Bacteria > Desulfobacterota > Desulfobulbia > Desulfobulbales > JAGXFP01 > JAGXFP01. The sequence goes on from JBDLIW010000070.1 coordinate 5,632, forward strand.
ATTCTCGTTGTCGATGACGAGCCCAATTACCGCCTGATTCTCTCAGAACTCCTGCAGGAAGATGGCTATGAAGTTCTGACCGCCGAATCGGGGGAAAAGGCCATGCCCCAGATTCGCGGAACGGATCTTGACCTGGTAGTCACCGATATGCGGATGGAGGGGATGGACGGCATGGATCTCCTCAAAGAAACAAAAATTTACAATGCCGAGCTGCCGGTGATCATGATAACCGCCTTCGGCGAGGTTGAAAAAGCCGTTGCCGCCATGCAGGCCGGCGCCTTTAACTACCTGACCAAACCATTCAACAACGAAGAACTGCTGGTCAGC
>JBDLIW010000071.1:0-5931 GCA_039714695.1 Thermodesulfobacteriota bacterium
GGTGAATTTACGGGCTCAAAGTTCCCGGTCAGAACCTTGAAGAAAGAATCTTGTGATCTCTGATCACTGCGGGAAAGGGTCGCCAGCATCGGGGCATGATATGTCACCAGGCCGGTTTGGCGCGAGATTTCGTTGAGCAGGATTGTAATGTCGCTGAAGCCCGCCAGTATTTTAGGCTTTTCAGCAAGTTCCCGCAGATTAAGGTAAGGCAGGAGGCGTAGAGAACCGTAGCCTCCCCTGACGGCCAGCACGGCTTTTATCTCGCTATCGTTCCAGACGTTGATGAATTGTCTGGCCCGCTCCTCGTCGGTGCCGGCCAGGAAGCCTTGTCGTTCAAGGTCAGCGGGTATTTTGACCTGGTATCCTTCCTTTTCGAGAAGTTTGATGCCGGCCTGGATGGCATCCGGGGCAGTGGCCGGCCCGGCGGGGGTAATGACGCCAATTGCGTCACCCGGCGCAAGAAAAGGCGGCAGGACCGGTTTGTCAGCTGTTTCTGGCATGGATTAACTGGAGGCCTTCGAGGGTAAGCATGGGCTCGACAGCTTCAATTGAAGGGGAATGGGGGGCGATCAGCGAAGCCATCCCGCCGGTGGCGATGACTTTCGGTTTTTCCGGGGCCATTTCTTCCTTGATCTTACGGACAAGCTCTTCAACCAGGCCGCTGTAACCGAAGATCACTCCGGACTTAATTGCTTTAACCGTGTTGGTGCCAATTGCTTTGGTGGGGGGGGAAGAAATATCCACCCGTGGCAGTTTTGCCGCTCTCTGGCCCAGGGCATCGAGAGAAATCGATAGGCCGGGGGTAATTATTCCACCCAGATATTCGCCTTTTCCGGAAACGCAATCAAAGGTGATTGCCGTGCCGAAATCGACAATGATCAGGGCCTGGCCATATTTATCGAAAGCGGCTACGGAATTGACAATCCTGTCGGCCCCGGCTTCGGCGGGGTTATCGATCTTGATTTCAAGGCCGGTATCCAGATGGCGTGACACCTGCATTGGTTCAAAGGCAAAAAGGTTCATCGAGAGATTGCGCCAGGCCGCTTTGATGGGCGGCACCACACTGGCAATTATCATGCTGGCTACATCATCGAAACTGATGTTTTTCAGGGCAAACAGGCCGTGCAGAATAGATGCCAGTTCATCGGCTGTATAAGTCGGGTCAGTCCTGACCCGCCAGTGGCTGATCAGGGTGTCTTTTTCGAACAGACCGATAACGGTATGGGTGTTGCCAACGTCCACAGCTAGTAACATGATCGACTGCCTCCTGGGTTTCTATCCACTAGGAAGTTTTACTGAACTTGATGAAAGTTGTCCAACCTTTTACTGGCGGAAAATTACCGGTGGGGTTATTTAAGGGCGGAGAGAAAAATATGGAGAAAAAGAAAAAATCATACTCCCAACGCCGCCGGGGAGGAAAAGAGTTCCAGTGCCATTGCTGTAAGAAGGTGTTGCCGTTCTGCTGGAATTGCCCCTGCGGTTTTCAGATATGTGACGAGTGCTTTCAGGAGAACAAGTGGGGGATCAGTAACGGGCCGACCTGGGTTTGTCCTGACTGCGGCCGCGTCCGCATGACTTAGAAAAGTTCGAGGTTGGCGAATATGCTGCGTCATCGGTGTATTCGCATACTGGTTGTATGGCGAAAACACCTCTTCCTTGCCTCTTCGCCAACCTCGAACTTTTCTGTGTTTGGCTACCGGTGAATAGAGTACAACACCTTTTTTACTCTTTAATACGTTTTCCCCCCGGTTAATATTTCCTGCCGGTTCTGGTAGGGTTTTCTCTCATTTTAAATAAGTGATTACCCCTAGTTGCCGTTTTAAATCTCAAAATGGCCAGGGCTTTGTCTGTAACCGTCTTTGTTAAACAATTTGCCTTTGATCCTTACCGTTATAGAATTATGTGGAGAAAGCTGTTTTCAGTGGTTTTTTGGAGGAAGGGAGGAATGGACTTGAAATGCGAGAAGTGTGACGGGAAATACGATGTCACTAAATATTGCAGTAATTGTAAGAAAGCTTTCTGTCATGAGGTTAAAACCGTAAAAATCACCAACATAGCTCCAAAATTGTTTGATGTCGTAACAAGCTGCCCCGAATGCGGGTCAGAGCAGATTGTTTCTATAGCAAGTGAATTAACCAAGACATGACGACTCTTCAGAGGAAAACTAGATAACTACTTTCTGGTACATATAAATTAAGCTTTATCCAAATTTAAAATGTGTGGCCAAAGCATTACAAATCAGCCCCATCCTCTCTTTTGTGATTGCGGTTTGAAATATTAAATCCATCACACAGCCACACTTCGCACTCCCAAGGCCCCGAAAGGCCTTTTCGGGTTATTTATCGTTTCTATACCGGTGATGGTGCAGGGGGCCGGTGCCGTGGCCCATCTGCTGGTCGGCGCTGGTAGTCAGTAGTTTGTCGAGGTAGGTGGAGGTGAGATGGAAGGCTTGCGGCCAGTCTCCGAATTTCTGGTGGTAGGCCGCCAGGGCCGAGGCATAGGTGCAGCCGGTGCCGTGGGTGTTGTTGGTCTTGACTCGTGGTCTTTCAGAAACCTCTTGTTTGATGTCGTTCCCTTCCCGGTAGAAAAGGGTGTCTGTGACTCTGGGGGCCTGTTCGTTAAGGTGGCCTCCCTTTAAAATAAGGGCTTCAAGCTTTTGGTGCCTGGAAAACAATGTGTTGGCGGCAGCGGCTAGTTCATTCCGGTCTGTCGTGTTTTTGCCGGTGAGGGCCTGGAACTCGCTCAGGTTCGGAGTGAGGGCGGAAGAGCGGCTGATTACCTGGGAATGGAGATCCTCGATCGCTGCCTGGTCTAGGAGATCTTTGCCGGAAGATGATTTAAGAACGGGGTCGCAGATGACTTTCCCGGGGAAATCGGCCAGGCAATCACCGACTGCCCGGGCGATGGCGGAATTGCCCAGCATGCCGAGCTTGATATGGCTGACCGGTAAATCCTCCAGGACTTTCCGGACTTGTTCTTCGACCAGTTCAGCATCGATCGGGATTACCCTGTATACCCCTTGCGTGTTCTGGACGGTAAGGCAGCTGATGGCGGCGCAGCCGTATACTCCCAAGGAGGTAAAGGTTTTCAGGTCGGCCTGGATGCCGGCCCCACCGGAAGGGTCCGAACCGGCAATAGAGAGGATTGCCCGGGAGGTGTTTGTCATCTCAGTTGCTCTGGGGGGAGGCGCTTTCCGGCTCGTTGATCGCTTCCAGGGTTATCTTGTAAAATATCTCCCGACCGGCCAGGGGGTGGTTGTAATCTATGGTTACGGAGTCTTCGGTTACTGCGGTAATTGAGGCCGGGACCTGTTGCTCTTGCCCTTCTCTCTCAACCAGCATACCGATTATCATCCCGGGTTGCGGGGATAGTTCGGCGTTCAGGCTTTGCCGGGGAATCTCCTGGACCAGACTCTCGTCCCGTTCCCCGTAAGCTCCCTTGGCAGGCAACTTGATAACCTTTGTTTCGCCCTCTTTCATGCCAACCACGGCCGCATCAATTCCCGGGAAAACCGTACCGAAACCGACTATGAACTCCAGCGGGCCGCTTTCGTTTGAGGAGTCGAAGACTTCCTTATCTTCCAGCATCGCCTCGAATGCCACTTTAACGAAATCACCGTCATTTGCTTGCTGCATAAGCTACTCCTGTATTGTAACTGATTATTATTCTGTATTTTGTTTTTTGAGTATTGTGTCCCGACCGAGCTTGATCAGCAGAAGTGCCACCGGGGCAAGGTGGAACAGCAAATCAAAGATATCTATCGGCCTCTGGAGTTGCCCCATCAAAAGCATCTGGAATTTCTCAAGCAGATGAGGGGGCTTGAAGGGGGCCAGGCCCATGACCAGGGCAACAAGTGCCAGGGGTGGATACGGTATGGTGTCAAGAAATTTCAAAGGTGCTTTCCTCGGTTCTTATAGCCGGACATTGATTTTCTCCACAGGCTGACAAAATAACTATATTTGGTATTTTTGCAAGTTAACGCTCTCCTGCCTGTAAAATATACGGGCTGGGTTGGTTATGTTGGTTTTCTCGTTTGCTTGGTTTGCGGTTCGCTGACAGTTGGGATAATATGTCTTGACATCTGCCGCAGATGGGCATAATTTCAACCTCTTAATTTTCCAGGGGCTGGATATTTAGCCAATGCTTGACAGGCGTCTGGTCGCCGATAGATTTACCGATTAGCCATTATGGAATGATATTGTGGACCTGATCTGTGAAAAATATAAAGAGAAGCTTGAGGCGGAAAACGCAGTTTGTGAGCACCTTGAAGAGTACTGCAAATTCCGTGAGGCCTGTATCATCAATTTTATGACCCGTGAGCGCCTGAGGGAAGAGCGGCGCGATTCAGAAGAGGGTGGTGACACCGAGTGTGATGTAGCCGCCCCCCGCCAACAGGGAGTAATGGATAAATTAAATTTCACCAAGGGAGACGGCCTTCTCCCTGCTATTGTCCAGGATCACCAGACAGGTGAGGTCCTGATGCTGGCCTATATTAATGAAGAATCATGGCAGAAGACCCTGGAAACAGGCAAGGCCCATTACTGGAGCCGGTCGCGTAACCAGCTCTGGCTGAAAGGCGAAAGCTCCGGCCATGTCCAGATTGTTAAAGAGATTCTGGTCGATTGTGATGAGGATACGGTTGTCTTTAAAGTGGAACAAAAGGGTGGCGCGGCCTGCCATAAAGGTTACGGCAGTTGCTTCTTCAGAAAGGTAGAGAACGGTTCTTTTCATGTCGAAGGCCGGCTGGTATTTGACCCCAAGGAGGTCTATCAGAAATGAATGTTTTGAAATTGGGAATTCCCAAGGGAAGCCTGGAGAATGCCACCATCGAATTGTTTGAGAAATCCGGTTGGCGCATCAAGCTGGCCTCCCGCAACTACTTTCCCGAAATAGACGATGATGAACTGAGTTGCTCAATCTGCCGGCCCCAGGAAATGTCACGCTATGTGGAGCAGGGAGTTCTTGATGCCGGAATCACGGGTAAGGACTGGATCCTGGAGAATGATTCCGATGTGGTGATAGTGGACAATCTGATTTATTCCAAGGTCAGCAAGAAACCGACCCGGTGGGTTATCGCCGTGCCTGGAGACTCCGACATCAAAACCCTCGAAGACTTGGAGGGGAAGAAGATTTCCACCGAACTGGTCAATTTTACCCGCAAGTTTTTTCAGGAAAGAAAAATCAACGTGGAAATAGAATTTTCCTGGGGTGCCACCGAGGCCAAGGTTGTCTCCGGCCTGGCCGATGCCGTTGTCGAGGTAACTGAAACCGAGAGCACCATCCGGGCCCACGGCCTCAAAATCATTTACGAGATGATGGAATCAAACACCCAGTTTGTCGCCAACCGGAAGGCCTGGGAAGATCCGTGGAAGCGTGAGAAGATCGAGAACATCGCCCTGCTGTTGCAGGGGGCGCTCAGGGCCGATAAAATTGTCGGTCTCAAAATGAATGTCGCCGAGGAGAAGCTCGATGACTTGATCAGTCTCCTGCCCAGCATGACCGCGCCGACCATAGCGCACCTCTATCAGAAAAAATGGTATTCCGTGGAAACGGTAATCTCCGAGCACCAGGTTCGGGACCTTATCCCCAAACTTCTGAAGGCTGGAGCTGAAGGAATTGTTGAGTATGCACTTAATAAAGTCATTTAAGATGGCAGAGCGGAACGATTTGGCCGTATCTCTTTGTCATCACCTTTCCCGCATACTAATAGTATAGCGGGAAAGATTCTTCCGCGGGATACGCCCAACTTGTTCCGCTTCGATTTATTGTCTTAGGATATATTGAAAGCGGTTTTCCTTTTTTTGTATTCGAGGAGCTGTTCTTATGTCTGCATCTTTCTCCGCAACCGAATCCCTGGGTAAATCCTGTAAAGTGGATTTTATCACCAGCGTCTTTAAAAACAGCCAGCTGCCCTCACCGGAATACCCCGAA
>JBDLIW010000072.1:0-5919 GCA_039714695.1 Thermodesulfobacteriota bacterium
CATTCAGGTTGTCAAAGATTCCGGCCTCAGAGGCAGAGGCGGGGCAGGTTTCCCCGCCGGGTTAAAATGGGAGCTCTGCGCCAATTACAAGGCCGACAAACGTTATATAATCTGTAATGCCGACGAGGGCGATCCCGGCGCCTTCATGGATCGTTCGGTTATTGAAGGCAACCCCCACTCTGCTATTGAAGGCATGATAATCGGCGCCTATGCTATTGGGGCCAATCTTGGTTATGTCTACATCAGGGCTGAATACCCCCTTGCTGTTGAGCGACTTAACATCGCCTTGCAGCAGGCCAGAAAATGCGGCTACCTGGGGAAAAACATCTGCGGCTCATATTTTGACTTCGACATAAAAGTAAAGCTTGGCGCCGGGGCGTTTGTCTGTGGCGAGGAAACAGCACTGATCGCCTCTATTGAGGGAGAACGGGGCATGCCCAGGGCAAAGCCGCCTTACCCTGCCGAGAAGGGTCTTTGGGGAAAGCCCACCATTATAAATAACGTCGAAACCTTTGCCAATATCCCCCATATCTTTACCAAGGGGGCGGACTGGTTTGCTGCCATTGGCTATGAGAAGAGCAAAGGGACCAAGGTTATCGCCCTGACCGGCAAGATCCGCAACACCGGTTTGATCGAAGTCCCCATGGGCATCCCCCTTAAAGATATAATTTTCGGGATCGGCGGCGGTATTGAAGGAGGCAGGCTTTTTAAAGCCGTGCAGACCGGTGGCCCGTCCGGGGGCTGTATTCCCCAGGAACATATCGATATCAAGGTTGATTATGAAAATTTAAAAAGCGTCGGCTCGATGATGGGTTCCGGAGGAATGGTGGTTCTCGATGAGACCGATTGCATGGTTAATATCTCGAAATTTTTCCTTGAATTTACCCAGTCCGAGTCATGCGGCAAATGCATTCCCTGTCGGCTGGGGACCAAGCGGTTGCTTGAAATACTGACCAGAATCACCGAAGGCGAGGGCAAAAAGGGTGATATTGAACTCCTTGAGGACCTGGCCCATGATGTTATGGACTCAAGCCTTTGCGGATTAGGGATGTCCGCTCCCAACCCGATCCTCACTACGATCAGATACTTCCGCCATGAGTATGAAGCGCATATCAACCAGAAGAAATGCCCTGCCAAGGTGTGCCGGAAACTTCTCACCTTTTTTGTTCGTGAAGATCTGTGCGTGGGCTGCGGGATGTGCAAAAAGGTCTGCCCTACCGGCGCCGCAACCGGCAAGAAAAAAGAGCCGCACCGTATCAACACGGCGGCCTGTATAAAGTGCGGCGCCTGTTATGACAATTGTAAATTCAGTGCAGTGTTAAAGGAGTAGCAGCAATGATAAGCCTCACTATTAATAATATTCAAACCGAGGTTCCTGAAGGGACCACCATTCTTGAGGCAGCCCGGAAACTCGAGATTGAAATGCTGACTCTCTGCCACGATTCACGTCTGAAGCCCTATGGGGCCTGCCGCTTGTGTATCGTGGAAATAGCAGGAGTGCCCAGGCCGGTTACCGCCTGCACCACGCCGGCTGCTGAAGGTATGGTGGTCAACACCGAGAGTGACAAGCTGTATCGCTTGCGGCGGACGATTGTCGAACTGCTTCTTTCCGATCATCCCAATGACTGTATGGTCTGCGCCCGGGCTGGTGACTGCACCCTACAGGAGTTGGCCTATTTTTATAAGCTTCGGGACAACCGTTTTCGGGGTGAGATGCGGGACCATGACCGGATCGACGAAAATCCTTTTGTCAAACGGGAGATGAACAAGTGTGTCCTTTGTGGTCTCTGTGTCCGGGTTTGTGATGAGGTGCAGGGGGTTAACGCTATAGATTTTGCCCACCGGGGCTTTGATGCCAAGGTCTCCCCTCCTTTTGAAAAAGATCTGGATTGTGAATTCTGCGGTCAATGCATCTCCGTCTGCCCCACCGGCGCTTTGAGTGGCAAGGCCTGGGCGGGATTAAGCCGCCAGAAAGACGTTAAATATACCGAGACAACCTGTTCGTATTGCGGCTGTGGCTGTTCCATTACCCTGCATAGCATTGGTGACCAGGTGACCAGGGTCTCTTCCAAGAATGACACCCATAATCACGGCTGGCTTTGTGTCAAAGGGAGGTTTGGTTATGAGTTTATTAATCGGCCGGATCGCCTCAAAACCCCTTATCTAAGAAGAAAAAAAGGCGGGGAGCTTGAGCCGGTTTCCTGGGATGAGGCCTTGGATTTTATAACCTCCGGGTTGGAAAAAACCAAAAAGAAACATGGCCCGGACGCGATTGGCGGCTTGTCTTCAGCCCGTTGTACCAATGAAGAAAACTATATGTTCCAGAAGTTTTTCCGGACCCTGATCGGCACTAATAATGTCGACCATTGCGCCCGTTACTGACACTCTGCAACCGTAGCCGGTCTGGCTGCAAAATTCGGTTCCGGGGCAATGACCAACTCTGTGGCGGAAATAGAGAAAAACGATGCCCTTTTTGTCATCGGTTCCAATACCACCGAGAACCACCCGATCATCGCCCTGGCCATGAAAAAGGCGGTTTTTGGTGGCGCCAAACTGATTGTTGCCGATCCGCGCAAAATCCCCCTGGTCAAATTCGCCACCCTCTGGCTCCGGCAACGACCGGGAACCGACACCGCCCTGATCAACTCTATAATGCACGTAATCCTGGCTGAAGGATTGGAGGACAGCGCGTTTATTGGCGAACGGACGGAAGGCTTTGCTGATTTTAAAGAGTCGCTACAGGAATTTACTCCAGCCTATGGCGAAAAAATAACCGGAGTGCCGGCTGAAGACATTGTCAAAGCGGCCAGGATCTACGCAGAAGCAGAACAGGCAGGGATCTATTATGCCATGGGCATTACCCAGCACTCCATGGGCACAAACAATGTCCACGCCCTGGGCAACCTTGTTATGCTTACCGGAAATATCGGCAAAGAGTCCTGCGGGGTAAATCCGCTTCGTGGCCAGAATAACGTCCAGGGAGCCTGTGATATGGGCTGCTCTCCCAACGTCCTGCCCGGATATCAGAATGTTACCGATCTGGCAGTCCGCCATAAGTTTGAAGAGGCCTGGGGAATGGTGATCCCGGATAAAGTCGGACTTACCGCCACGGAAATGATCGAGGCAATGCATGATGGAAAGTTAAAAGCATTATATATCATGGGCGAAAATCCGGCCCTTTCCGATCCCAATATAAACCATTCCGTAGAAGCTTTTAAGAAACTCGATCTTCTTATCGTCCAGGATATTTTCATGTCGGAAACGGCCGAACTTGCTGATGTGGTTCTGCCCGCCGCCTCCTTTGCTGAAAAGGAGGGCACCTTTACAAATACCGAGCGACGGGTGCAGAGAGTCAGAAAGGCCATTCCCCCACCAGGCCAAGCAAAAGACGACCTGACTATTATTAATGATATTGCCTCGCGCATGGGGGGTAATAAAAATATTATTGACGCGATGGCCGATCTTGGCTTTAAGGTCAAAAATGAGCAAGACACCAACGGGGGGCAGATCACCCCGGAGGAGGCCTTTCTTGAAGTCCAACTGCTCTGGCCTGCCATGCGGGGCATGACCTATCAACGACTGAAAGACGGCGGCTTGCAGTGGCCCTGCCCGACCCGCAGCCATCCGGGGACACCATACCTGTTTAAAGAAACCTTCCCTCGCGGGAATGAGGGCAAAGCCCTTTTCACTGTAATTCCCCACGTAGAATCAAAGGAGTTGCCCGACAAAAAGTATCCGTTTGTGCTCACCACCGGTCGGATTCTTTTTCATTATCATACCGGCACCATGACCAGGAGATCAAAGGGGTTGGAAGCAGTGGCGCCGGAACCATTTATTGAACTTAATCCCGCTGATGCCAAGAAAATGAAGTTAAGCGATGCAGAAATGGTCAAGGTGAGTTCACGCCGCGGCAACATCAGCCTGAAGGTCAAAGTCACGGAGAGGGTTCCGCCCAAAGTAGTGTTTATTCCCTTCCACTACAAAGAGGCTGCTGCCAATATATTGACCAATGATGCCCTGGATCCAATCTGTAAAATTGCCGAAGCAAAGGTCTGCGCCGTAAGAATAGAAAAAGCGGACGGAGCCGTTCATGCTGAATAGATTGTGTATTTGTTCACTGTCAAGTTGAAGGTACTTGCCAGGAATATTTAAAGACGCCGGTTCGACTCCCGCCTCGGCTATAAAGTTCCACCCAAGGATTCCCCTCATATATGACGGAACATTATGAGGAGTGGTTTCTTAATGATTTATTACACGGGTTTTCCTGGTTTCAATCTCAATTACATAGATATGATCAGTTGATCCGCGATTATTGCCAGGAAAGAAAGCCCGAAGATAAAGAGATAGTTCAGGTTCTCCCGTGATTTTCGTATCGAAGAAAGCAGATAGACCACCACCTCCCGGTCTACTTCCGAAAGCGGCCCCGCATCCCTTAATTTGGGGATTAATTCATACTGTTCAATCGCTCGCTTTCGTTTCTGGGAGATCATAAACCGATAGAGGAAGAAGAACAGATAGCCGATCGTGCCAAGATACCATACCGGCCTGAACAGGCTCTGGTATGAGTGAGAGAAAACAATCAAGATCCGGAAGGAAAACGCCGCAACCAACCCGACCACAAAAAACATATTTATCATATATGGGGAAACGGTTTGCGGGGGCATTTGTCGGTCCATGCTTTTTCTCCTTTAGTATCTTGCAGATTGTTTTTGTGCTTTTTTAAAAAAATCTGATCAGATCCTTATCCCGCTTCTAAAATTACGTAGAGCGGGGTTAGATATAGTCCGGTGGCTGGAGATCATATTTTTTGATCCGATAGCCGATCTGGCGCTGGGTGATGCCCAACTGCCGGGCGGCCCGCGCCCTCACCCAGCCATGTCTTTTAAGGGCCGCCTCCACTTCCTGTCGTTCGAGATCCTCCAGGCGGGGAGACCTTGCTCCCGGCGGGTTTGGTACTGATCCAGCGGGTTCATTTAACAGTTCAGGTTTCAAAGGGCGGTCAACGGGGATATCTTCAACCATATAGGAGGGCAGGTCGTTGGCCTGAACCGATCTGCTGTCGGCCAGGATCACCAGTCGCTCAACAAGATTCTGTAGTTCCCTGACATTTCCAGGCCACTTGTAGGCGACCAGAAAATCCATTACCGATTTGCTGAATCTTACTTCCCGATCATTGATCTTGTTACTCTCCCTGATGAAGTGATCGAGCAGCAGGAAGATGTCTTCCCGTCTTTCTCTTAAGGGCGGCAGGATGATCGGCACCACGTTCAGTCGATAGAAGAGATCTTCGCGAAAGGTATTCCGGGCCACTTCCTGCTCCAGGCTGCGGTTGGTGGCAGCAATTATTCTGACATCGACGGTGATGGTCCTGGTACCACCCAACCGCTCGAATTGTTTTTCCTGTAGCACCCGCAATAGTTTTGCCTGCAATGGCAACGGCAACTCACCGATTTCGTCAAGGAAAAGGGTGCCGCCATTGGCCAGCTCAAACCTGCCCATCTTCACATTAGTCGCTCCGGTGAAGGCTCCTTTTTCATGGCCGATCAATTCGCTTTCGAGAAGGTTGTCGGGCAGGGCAGCACAGTTAACCTTGATAAACGGTTTGTCCTTGCGCGGGCTGGCCTGGTGAATGGCCCTGGCCACAAGTTCCTTGCCGGTCCCCGATTCGCCGAGCAGCAGGGTGGTGGCCCGGCTGGGCGCCACTTTTTCTATATAGCGGAAGACCTCCTGCATGATCTTGCTCTGGCCAATGATATTGTGGTGTCTGTATCTGGTTCGTAATTCCTCTTTAAGGTAGGTGTTTTCCTCAATCAGAAATTTTTCCTTGTCGGCAATCGCCTCGTGCAGGTTAAGGAATTGACCGATCAGCATGGCGACCACGGTCAGGAAGCGAATATCCTCCTCAAAACTTACTTCCGA